>JALNZK010000001.1:0-3791 GCA_023229365.1 Pseudomonadota bacterium
TTCTGCTCGTCGTTGAACGTGCGCCGCTTCCTCTTCGACATGTGGAACCTCCCGAGGGAAGTCTATCCCCTCAAGTCAGGTGTCCACAAAATCGGGGGAACTCCAGTAAGTCACCATGGCGTCAGCGCCGGTGTTGAGGAAATGATTGGTTTTAGCGGTGCCGACTCCGTACAGTGCCTCGACTCGCTGCGTTAGACCCGTGGTCACTCCATGCCTCGCGACGTCGGCTGACCACAGCTTCCCGATCATGAACGCAACCGGGTAGAGCCCCGGCGAGGTGCAGCTGCTCAGCGTCGTGTGGACGCAGTCGGACGCGACCCAGTACTCGCCGGCGCCGGGGTCGGTGTCGGTGGCTGCGCAGCAGTCGTACGCGATCTGGTCGGTCGGGATGCCGTGCCAGACCGTGTTGATCTCGTCGATCGAGTACTTGTTCGCGCCGCCGTCGGTCCAGAGGTTCCAGAAGAACGCCAGCCAGTCCCACTCGTTCGACATGTGCGGCTGGAAGCCGGCCGCCGGCGAGCACTCGTACTGGACCCACTTCACCTCGTCGGCGGTGCTCAGGTCGACCGCGTAGGGGTGCGGCACCTCGGTGAACGGCACGCCGCTGGGGGCGGGCAGCGTCCCGCCGTGCGTCGAGCTCCACTCCATGAGATCCTTGTAAAACACGAACTCTCCATCCACGTCCACCCGGTCATTGTACGACGCCGCGGCGATGAAGTGGGAGAATCCCTCCTTCTGGCCTGCCCCGGTGAACTCGCGCGAGGTCGGGCAATGGGAGTAGCCGTCAATGAGCGTGCAGTCGCACCGGTTGTCGACGCCGGTGGCCTGGTAGAACCCGTCCGAGCCCCAGTAGTCGCCCCAGCGCGGTCCGTCATTGGCCTTCGACACCGTGTGCCCCAACTCGTGCGCGATGTTGAACTTGGACTGGGACCAATCATCGTCGATGCACACCCAGTAGAGCCCCCCGCCTCGCGACGAGCACCAGCTTCCGCAATTCAATGCGGTGTCGGTGCTCACGTCGACGTCGATCGTGGTGGCGATGTCGAGCGTGTCGGCGATCTCGAACATCCTGGTCAGCGCCGGCATCAGCCGGCTATTGGTGGTGTCCGGCGGGACCGGCGCGTCGTACGACGACTTGGGGAAGAGCGAGTTGGCCATCGTGATCGTGCTCACCACCTGGTCGATCGCCCCGCTCCAGTCCTCGCCGTCGGGGTGCACTTCGATCTGCCTCACCGGTGTTCGCTGCAGCGTCATCCGCTGCGTGAACCGGTACGTCTTCCCGGCGAGCACCTCCACGAGCGGGCTGCAGTTGGTGGTCATGTACCCTTGCCACAGCGTGCTCCAAATGAAGTAGCCCATGTACTTCTCGATCTTCACGTAGGTATAGGTCGCCCGGCTCCGGTTCGGGCTTCCGGCGGGTGCGTTCAGGTGGTCCTGGTCCACGCTGGAGTCGTCGTAGGTCCCTTCCCACTTGAAGCACCACTTGGCGGTCACCGCGCGTGCCGAGCCTGCGGCCGAGAGGACGAAGAGCATTGCTGCCAGCGTCGCGAGATGCCTACTCATCGTCCACCTCCGTCTCCACGAGGTCGCCCTCGTCCGGCGGCGCCTCGATCGGCTCGGTCGGCAGCTCGGAGTCGAGCTTCATCTCGTTGATGACGGCGTATACGTCGCCGCCCTCGTCCCGCAGCAGCAGCCCGCTGTCTTCTTTGGCCTTCTCCGTGAAGCCTGCGCCGTTCCACACCTCGCCGACGACGTCGTGCTCAGTGGATCCGACGTCCCCTGACTTCGGGAGCGGTAGCGACACGAGCACGCCGTCGCGTTCCTCCCGAAGCTTGTTCTCGTCGAATGCACGCACGGTGCTGTAGCCGTCCGAGTGCACGATGAAGCGGGTCGCTCGATCCTCGACGACCGCTCGTTCGCCGCCGGGCAGCGCCTCGATCCGGCGGATGCGAACCGACAGACTGCCGACGACCTTGTCGCTCACCACGGGCAGCTCGGAGGCGTTCAGCACGTAGCTGTCGCCCTCGCCCGGCCAGATCTCTCCTTCACCGATCGGCCGCTCCGCCTCGCCGACGAGGCTCCTGGAGTAGAGCGACACGGCGTACTCGATCGCCGCGTTGGTCGTGTTCGTTAACGAGAACGAGACTGAAGGTGAGTCCGTTGAGGCGGCTCCGTCGGTCCACTCGACTTCGATCGGATGGGGGGGCGGGTCCTCCTTGGCATCGAGCGGGGTCTCGATCTCGCCGACGCTCTCGTCGTCGTAGAGCGCGCTCGCGCTGCCGACGATGGCGATCGGCGGCGTATCGCTGCGCTCGCAGCTGCTCGCGAGAATCGCGGCCTCGATCACCAGAAAGGGCGGGATGATCCTGTGCATGCTACCTCCTCGTGGTTGGGCCCGACGCCGGGCCGTTGTCGGCGTTCGGAACGCAGCGGGAGGTGCGGAAGGGAGGTCGTGTCGCTTTCGCGCGCAGGCGGCGTCGCGTTCCTCGATCAACCGCCGATCGGATCGAGCGACGCAAATATCGCACGCCGACGGGGGGGGTCAAGTGGCGAATGCGGAAATCTGGACCATGGTGAGGCCCGTGGCGTCGTGAGATTTCAGCGCGGGCGTGGCGAGACGGAGTCGGCCACCCAGGCCAGGTACTCCGGGTTCCCCTCGCCCTCGACAAGCTCGATCGCGACGAGCTCCGGCACCTCGTACGGGTGCAGCGCCATGAGCCTGGCAAAGAGCTCGGCCGCCCGCTCGGCGGTCGTCTTGATGAGCAGCACCGACTCCGCGTCGTCGCACGTCTCACCCTTCCAGGAGTAGACGCTGCGGGCGCCCGGCAGGACGTTCACGCACGCGGCGAGCCGCTCCTCGACGAGCGCCCGCGCGATCCGCGGCGCGACGTCCGGCGGCGCGGTGGAGACGAAGATCCGCAGGCGCCCGCTCACCACCAGAGCACCAGGCCGGTCTCCTGGTCGTTCGCGAGCAGCGGGTGCACCGGCACGAGGCGGACCGCGTACCTGTAGCTGCCGGATCTCTCCAGGCGGTAGGAGAGCCTGAACCGCAGCACGTCGCCGCCGTCCGACGGCTCGGCCGCCGAGAACGCCACGACCTCGGTGGGGCCCGTGAACCGCTCGCCGTCGCCGGGGCCTATCACGAGCTGCGCCTTGAGCTCCCTGGGCTCGAGGCGGCCGCGGTTGACCTCCAGCTCGATCTCCAGCCCCGCGTTCGAGGGGAGCATCTCCCCCTCGACGCCGCGCAGCGCGGCGCGCTCGATGCGCACGGTCGAGAAGCGGCCGTTGATGCGCCGCTTCCACGCGGTGAGGCTGCGGATCCCCGCGAACCTGTCCGCGCAGAGGCTCGCGTTGCGCTTCGCCGAAGGCCGGTACATCCGGTCGTAGTACTCCTTCACCATGCGCATCGTCGTGAACTCGGGGCACAGCTTCTTGAGCGCCCCCTTCACCATGTCGACCCAGAGCTGCGGGACGCCCGCGTCGCCGCGCTCGTAGTAGAGCGGCGCGATCTCGCGCTCGACGAGATCGAGCAGCGCCAGGGAATCGATCTCGTCCTGGTGCTCGCGGTTCTGGTAGTGCACGCCCGCGTCGATCGCCCAGCCGAGCCCCTCCGCGTACGCCTCGTCCCACCACCCGTCGAGGACCGAGCAGTTGAGCCCGCCGTTCGCGAGCACCTTCATCCCGCTGGTGCCGCTCGCCTCGTGCGGCCGGATGGGCGTGTTCAGCCAGACGTCGACGCCCTGCGTCATCAGCCGGCCGAGCTCCATGTTGTAGTTCTCGATGAACACGAT
>JALNZK010000001.1:3829-101084 GCA_023229365.1 Pseudomonadota bacterium
ACACGATCTTGCCGCGGAACTCCTCGCTCCGCGACAGCTCGACGATCTGCCGGATCAGGTCCTTCCCCGCGCGATCGGCCGGGTGCGCCTTGCCCGCTATCAGGATCTGGATCGGCCGGCGCGGATCACCGAGGATGCGCGACAGCCGCTCGCGATCCCGGAAGAGGAGCGTCGCGCGCTTGTACGTCGCGAACCTCCGCGCGAACCCGATCGTCAGCGCCTCGGGATCGAGCCGCTCCAGCGTCTCGCGCAGGAGCTGCGGATCCTCGCCGCGGCGCGAGTAGTCGCGGACGAACCGCTCCTTCACGCTCTCGATGAGGCGCCGCTTCTGCGCCATGTGCTCGTACCACAGCCGGTCGTCCGGGATGTCGTCGACGCGCTCCCAGACGATCGGGTCGTCGTGGTTCTCGTCCCAGCGGACGTCGAGGTACTGGCCGTACAGCCGGCGCATGTCCTTGCCGATCCACGAGGGGAGGTGGATGCCGTTGGTGATGGCGCCGATCGGCACCTCCTCGACGGCGAGATCCCGCCACACCGAGTTCCACATCTGGCGGCACACCTCGCCGTGGAGCTTCGACACCGCGTTCGCCTTGCTCGACAGCTTGAGCCCGAGCACGGTCATCGAGAACTTCTGGGGCGCGCCGCCGGCCTCCGCGACGCCCATCTCCTCGAGCCCGCTCCACGCGACGCCGAGCTCCTTCGTGAGCGGCTCGAAGTAGCGCCGGACGAGGTCGAGGTCGAACATCTCGTTGCCGGCCGGCACGGGCGTGTGCGTCGTGAACACCGACGCGGCCTTCACCGCCTCGCGCGCCTCCTGGAACGACAGCCCGCGGGCCATGAGGCGGCGGATGCGCTCGAAGAGCGCGAAGCCCGAGTGCCCCTCGTTGAGGTGGTACACGGACGGCGAGAGGCCGAGCACCTCCTCGAGCAGCTGCACCCCGCCGACGCCGAGCAGGATCTCCTGCTCGATGCGCGTCTGCCGATCGCCGCCGTAGAGCCGCCACGTGATCTCCCGATCCCGCGGCCGGTTCTCGTCGATGTCGGTGTCGAGGCAGTAGAGCTTCACGCGGCCGACCCGGATCTCCCACGCGCGGGCCGCGACGATGCGACCGGCGAGGTCGACGTGCACGCGGAGCTCGCGCCCGGCTTCGTCCGCCACGACGCGGATCGGCAGCTCCGACGTCTCGAGGAACGGGTACTGCTCGAGCTGCTCGCCCTGCGCGTCCACCTGCTGCTTGAAGTACCCCTGGCGGTAGAACAGCCCCACGGCCACGAGCGGGAAGTTGAGGTCCGACGCCGCCTTCAGGTGATCGCCGGAGAGCACGCCCAGGCCGCCCGAGTAGATAGGCAGGCTCTCGTGCAGGCAGAACTCCATCGAGAGGTACGCGACCGGCGATCCCGGATCGAGGTCACTGCTCGCCTCCACGAACGCCCGTTCCTCGTTCATGTAGCTCGAGAACGACTTCGTCACGCGCTCGTAGCGCCGCATGAACTGCTGATCGTGCGCCTTCTCCTCGAGCCGCGCGGGGAGCACCTTCGCGAGCACGCGGACCGGGTTGTGCCGGCAGGTCTCCCACAGCTCGTTGTCGATGTCCTCGAACAGCTCCTGCCCCTCCGGGTGCCAGGACCACCACAGGTTGTGCGCGACGTCCCGCAGGCCCGCGAGCGCGTTGGGCAGCGTGGGGACGACCGTGAAGGAGCGGTAGTGCGGCCCGCGGTACTCGCTCGGCCGGAACGTCGAGAACAGCTCCTCGGAGAAGAGCGACGTGTCGAGGGAGTCGATGCGGCGCGCGGCCTTGCCCGCCGCGACGTCGTACGCGTCGAGGTAGCCGCCGAAGAAGCTGCGCCAGTCCGCATCCTCGGCGATGGCGCGCGCCTTGACCCGCACCTCTTCGAGATCCGCGTCGCCGATGTGGGCGAACGCGTCGAGCACGTCCGCGAGATCCCGCGTCACCGTCTCCTCCGTGCGGCCGGCGCGATCGACGATCGTGACGCTCCTGCCGCGATCGGCCGGGACGTTGCGCGCCCACCTGCCGAACCCCGCGAGATCCGTGGTGACGGTCGGCACGCCGAGGGCGATGCTCTCGAGCGGCGTGTAGCCCCACGGCTCGTACCAGGACGGGAACACGCCGAGATCCGAGGCCGCGAGGACGTCGTAGTACGGGAGATCGACGAGCCCGTCGTGGCCGTTCAGGTACGCGGAGGTCAGGAGCACGAGCACCTTGTTCTCCGGCCCGTTGACCAGGCCGAGCTCCCGGCACGCGCGCACGATCGGATCGTTGCCCTCGTCCCAGAGCCGGTGCGTGCAGATCTCGGGCGCGCCGAAGGCCCTGGAGCCCTCCTGGACGCGGCGCCGCATCTCGTCGCTGACGCCGGCGTTGTCGCTCGCCGTGAAGAACCACGCCACGACGATGGGGGCGTCCTTCTCGACCCGAAGCCGCGCGTCGAGCGCGCCGAGGGCGCGGAGGAAGACGTCGTACCCCTTGTTGCGGTACTCGTAGCGGCCCGAGCTCAGGAAGAGCCTCGTCTGCGGCCCGAGATCGCGCTGGACCAGGCGCTCGGCGATCTCCATGAGCCTGCGTCGGGTCGCGCGCCCGCGCTCGCGGACCTCGAGCGGCGCGCCGAGCCCCGCGATGTCGAACCCGTTGAACACGACGCGGTCCGGCCGCTTGCCGAGGATGATCTCGGCCTCGTCCGCGGTGACCCCGCTCACGGTCGTGAAGCAGTCGGCCTCACGGGCGCAGGCGACCTCCATCGAGTGCTTGGCCGACACGCCGAGCGCCGTCGCGTCCTCCGCGGGGTGGATCCCCGCGTCGCTCGCGTAGATGTCGCGGCCGGTGCTCGCGAGGGAGCGGCCGAGGATCGTGGCGTGGGTCGTGAACACCGTGCCGATCTCCGGCGCCTCCTGCTTGAGGTGGAGGAGGCCGCCGCCGCACATCCACTCGTGGAAGTGCGCAACCGCCTGATCGTTGTCGGAGGCGACGGCGTCGCAGATCGCGTCGATCGCCTCGCCGCACACGGTCGAGAACAGCACCGGCTCCACGTAGTCCCAGTGGCCGGCGATCGAGTCGACGCCGAAGCGCTGCCAGTAGCCGAACATCAGCTTGTCCACGTCGAACCGGTTCTTGAAATCGAGCAGGATCACCTTGGGCCGCGCCGGGATGTCCAGGCGGCCGATCCGGAACTTGAAGCCCTTCGCCTCGAGCGCCTGCCGGACGGGCGCGAAGGCCGGCTCGTCGGTCTCGAGGAAGTCGGCGTTCGTCTCCGTGAGCGGACCGAGCAGGTAGTAGTTGTCGCCGTAGTGGGCGACCGCCGCCGCGGCCTTGGACGTGATGACCGTGTGGATGCCGCCGACCTTGTTGCAGACTTCCCAGCTCACTTCGAACAGGTACTTCATCGCCTCACCATCCGCTTGCCCTCGGTTGTTTTGCGCCGCACAGCATACGCGAATCGCCCGGTGGGCGTCACCTCGAAGTTGCCTGGCGCGTGGATGGCCGAGCAGCTTGACACCGGATGTTCATATGTTTATATGAATAAATTAGATACATGGAGGTTCATATGTCTCGTGCACGCGCCATCTTCACCTTGGACTCCGAGCTCATCCAAGAGCTCGGTGAGCTGTCGGCCGAGCTCGACATGACGCGCAGCGGCCTCGTCGAGCAGTCGCTCCTGTTCTATTTCGACTACCTCGACGTGAAGCTCGCCGAGAAGCGGCTCGCGGACGACGGCGACGAGGTGGTGCCCGGCGAGAAGGTGTTCGAGGAGATCGGTCTGTGACCTATAGGCTCGAGTTCAAGCGCTCCGCGGCGCGGGAGCTCGCGCGCCTCGATCGCACCGTGCAGGTCATCGTCAAGGAGAAGCTCGAGGTGCTATGCGCGAACCCCTCGGCGCTCGCGGCCAACGTCAAGCGGCTCACCGGGACCGGGCTCTACCGGCTGCGCGTGGGGAGCTACCGGGTCGTCTTCCACAAGGACGACGCGCGCATCGTCATCCTCGTCGTCCGCATCGGCCATCGCCGGGAGGTGTACACGCCGCGCTGACGGGGGCGTGCCTCAACCGAAGCGAAAGTGCGCACCGCGGGTGCCTGACACCTGCCGACTGACACCTGCCGATCGAGATTCCAAATCGACGATCGACGATCACGCCGAAGCTCGCAACGCGAGCAAAAGCGGACCGCCACTCTCGTCGAAAGTGCGTACCGCGGGTGCCTGACACCTGCCGTTTCACAGACTCTGATTGGAGAAGCCCCCATCTCCGTCGCTTGGAGCCTGATGGCTGTCGATAACCATTTTGCAATCGCAATCAACTTCATTTTCTTCTATTCTAAGCGTCCATCCAATACTCCCGAGAGTACTTTCATAGGTAATATCATATTGCGCTTCTTCAAATTGTCCAAGTAGTGCAATAGAATATGATGGGCCTTCGTCGCAAGGTACTATCTCTATCCCCCCACCTAGATCAAATTCCCCTTCTCCCGCAATGTTTATCGTGCTCCGTACTTCAATTATCGAACGAATCGCGTCCTGGGAGCAATCCACTTGTGTTCCCTGCTCATAAGTATCAGGATCGCCCTCGCAGTAGTTCCCCATTGTCTCTATTTCCAAAGAAAATTCCGCGCCTTCTAACGAGCATGTCATCTCGGTTTCAACGTATTCTGCAAATTTTCCTTCAAATATGCCGCCGAGATTCTCTTCTGCGTACTCAATGAACTCCGTCAAATCAGTACCATTCTCTCCACAGAGTCCTCCCTTCGATGCGCCGCACGATGTTGTAAAGGCCACGCAGATTGCTGCGCATACTCTCGCCATCCTTACTATTACAGTGGTCCTCATCATGTTTCTTTTAATACAGTTCAAAACTGTAAATCGTTTGTTTCGTTGAGTTCTCCGGACCTCTAATAGTAACTCTTGCGTATCCTTGAATTTCCAGCCCATAGACCCCGGGCTCTATCTCAACAGGCATATAGTGTGTTCCAAGTACAATCGGGAGATCAGTATTTATTGAAATCGTCTTCCCCTCTGCCATCTGCTTTTCCTCAAGGTAATCTAAAGCTTTCTCTTTGAAATCTTCTTCGGTCATACTAATGCCAAGAACGCTCTCCGAAAAATCGATCCGTTTCCACTGTCCTATCAATTTCCGAAATCCACCATCCAACGCATAAGAGAAAACCATTCTGTCGCCCAGAACTGGAATTCCACCAATTATTCTTTCAATTATTACCTTTACAGCCCTCCGAGAATATTTTTCAGGTCCAATGAATCCGTCCTTCGCCTTCGTGTAGTCAATGTACCCGCTCATTAGATAGGCAGTTCGAATATCTTGAGTCTCTTCTGGTAGTGCACCAAATTCCCAGAGAATTTCTTCTGACCTCTTTCGAAGTTCATCCTCATCGACTCCTTCTTCACTTACAGACTCCCAATCAACATCGTATCCGCGGTTGTCGCGAACCGCGACTATCATTTCATATTGGTTGAATTGAACCGTACAATACTCAGATTCCGCAGTAGACACTACATCTTCATAATCCAACCATTCATCGGCTTCTTCTATCTCCAACTCACCGACATAATCGGGAATCCCAGATACTTCGCCAATTCTTTCTGCAAAATCGTCAAATGACCACTCAATAAACTCCTTCGCTCCCAATATGTTTGAATCGACTGCGTCCAACTGTAAAATCAGCTTCCCGTTTTCAATTTCGAATCGCGATGATATTGCCTTTCTTACCTCGGTGTCGTCGGCATTGGCAGGTAGCACGTAGGCAAAAGACATTAAACATACGAGAAGGAAAGCTAACGCTCTCACTTCCAATACTGGTTCTTCCCTCTTCATGATCGCGTCTCCTTCTTTACTAGTTCTCTGGCAGCGCAGGTCCGCCACTCGGATCGCACCCTCCCACAAACCATATCCACGCACCTCGATGTGTACCGGTATCTTTGAGGTCTTTAAAACCGCCCAAAGTAAAGAAATCCGTTGCGACCGATTCACTTGAAGCAATGACGTAGCTCACCGCACAATCGCCGTATTTGGTCAGTTTGTCCACCCAGTCGTCACCAATCCCATTATATTTAGCATAATGGACGTAATCTTTGTAGTCACCAGGTGAGTACCAGGCTTCACTGCTATTCCCATGAAACCCATTGATCATTTGCAATGCTTCCCCACCATCATCGACGTGTGCGTATCCACCGTTGTCCCATACGCATTTCTGCATGCTTTGACAAGTTGCCAGAATTAGAACGTTAAGCTCTTCATTGGGAGCACCACCGCCGTATTTCATGTGCCCAGAATACTCAATGCACTCGTCGTCGTCAGTGTAGAAATAGGAGTTTGTTCGAATCTTGCAATCTTGGCAAGAGGAACTTGTGCAGCGATCGACTCCGCCATGTGACTCCCCCATCACAACATCAGACCAATACCCTCCGGCATTGTCCAGACTACTACTGCACCTGCTTACACCATGAGAAATGACAGCAGCCGCGTCTGCGTAGTCCGTGCCATAGGGATCATCATCATCCGTCCCCCAAACTCGCCGTGAATCATCAGTCCAATCGCGACCATCTACCGCGGAATTGCTAAACCATGTGGTTTGATCATAATATATAAGTTCAAATCCCGTATCCATCTCGTCAGCGGTTTCAGCGGAATAGGAGAGTTCATCACCATAAGGACAACAAGTACTGCAACTAAAATTGTCGACACCAAACGTAACACTTTCATATTCTGCAAAAGACTGGCCCGGCGAAAACAAAGCAATTACAGAAAGTACAAAAACGCTCCGTTTCATTATCCTATCCCTTTCTCTTGCGACCGATCGTCCGCGAATGTCTCGCGTTCGAGAGCGGACTCGGACATCTTTTCGTTGAACTGAAAAAGGTGCCTAGCGGAGTTGCAACAAGACCAAGGCGGAAACCGCACGGGATACAGTGATGGAGAACGGGCCAAGCACGCCGCCGCCCGCGATAACCTCCTACGCGCATCCTGCTTCGCTGGTCTGTTTTCTCTCGCCATCCCCCCCCCAAGCGAACCGATGCATTGGATCACTGAAGTAGAATGTTGGAAGGAATATGTATTATGTCAAGACAAAAATGCGATTCATCTGGATCCAGCCGTCAAGGCGGGTGTGCAAGGCACCCGCGGTACGCACTATTCTCGAATCCGCTCAGCCGGCCAGGGTCGTCTCGAAGTCGCCCAGCACGTTCTGGAAGTTGATGTACGCGTCGTAGGGGCTCGGGTAGGGGTTGAAGTACTTGTGCACGTCGCCGTCGGCGAACCACTTCGTGCACATGTAATAGAAGTGGTCGGAGGTCTGGAGCGACCGCCACACGCGCGCGAGGTCCGGGTCGCCCTTCTCGAGCACGCGCTTCTCGAGGCCGTAGATCGCCTCGAGCGCGTCCTCCTGCATCGGGTTCCCGCGCCACGCCGTCAGGTCGCGCTCCACGTCGGCCCAGGAGACGAAGTCGCGGACGTCGAGCTTCGCCATCGGCGAGCTCCCCTCGGCGACCTCGGACGGCGTGTGGAACGTGAAGTCCGGGTGCGCGAGGATCGCGGCGGGCATGGCGGAGAGGAACTCGAAGATGCCCGTGTCCGCCCACTGGTGCTCGCCGAAGGTCTCGTAGTCCATGAACAGGTTCACGGTCTCGCCGTTGCCGTTCACCTGGTGCACCCACGACGCGTACTTCTCCGCCGTGAGCGGCCACTCGGGCCAGCCGCGGTTCGAGAACCGGAACGCGACGTCGTCCGAGAGGCGGTAGTTCTTCAGGAGGAGCCGGAGCTTCGCGCACGGATCCGGCTGGTAGACGAAGTTCGGGCTGCGCCAGCCGAGCACGCGGTCCGCGCCCTCTGCGAGGATCACCTTGTAGCCCATGCGCTCGACCTCGGCGGCGATGTCGTTGTTGTAGATGAGCTCCGTGTTCCGGAACGCGGTCGGGGTGACGCCGAACTCGCGCCGCACCATCTCGCGGTGCAGATCGACCTGCCTGTGAAACTCCGCCTTCGAGTACAGGAACGCGAGGGAGTGGTTGTACGTCTCGGAGAGGATCTCGACGCAGCCGGTGTCGACGAGCCGCTTGAAGGAGTCGAGCGTCTCGGGGCTGAACTTCCTGAGCTGATCCACCGCGGTGCCCGAGAGCGAGTACGCGATGCGGAAGCGGCCGCCGTGCCTCTTGATGAGATCCAGCATGACCTGGTTCGTCGGCAGGTAGCACTTGTTCGCGACCTTGCGCAGGATGCCGCAGTTCTTGTCGTCGTCCTCGTAGAAATGGTCGCGGCCGATGTCGAAGAACGAGTACCGCCGGAGCCGGTTCGGCTGGTGCACCTGGAAGTACATGCAAACGCTGACCATCGCTCCTCCTCCTCACCCGCGACGCGCGGCGAGCTGCTCGTAGATGCCGGTGAGCCTTCGCGCGGCGTTGCTCCACTTGAGGTTCTCGATCTCGCGGCTCCCCTGCCGAACCAGCTCGTCCCGGAGCGACGGGTGATCCAGGAGGGCGTTGATCTGGTTCGCGAGCTCGCCGACGTCCCAGAAGTCGAACTTGAGCGTGTGCTTGAGCACCTCGGCGACGCCGGACTGCTTGGAGATGATCACCGGCACGTCGTGGCACATCGCCTCGAGCGGCGAGATGCCGAACGGCTCGGAGACGCTCGGCATGACGTAGATGTCGCTCTCCTCGTACATGCGGTCCACGGCCGCGCCGGTGAGGAACCCGGTGAAGTGGAACCGCTTGCCGATCCGGAGCTCCGCGACGCGCTGGATGACGCGCGGCGCCATGTCGCCGCTGCCCGCCATGACGAACCGGACGTCGTCCCGGCTCTGCAGGATCTTGCCGGCGGCCTCGACGAAGTAGTCGGGCCCCTTCTGGAAGGTGATCCGGCCGAGGAACAGCACGACCTTCTCGCGCCGCGCGGCGCGGTTCCCGCCGGCCTGCCGAGAGCGCCCCGAGATCGCGTTGTAGACGACCTCCACCTTCGCGGGGTCGATGTCGTACCGGTTGACGATCGTCTGCTTCGTGAGCTGGCTGACGGCGACCACGCGATCCGCGTTCTTCATGCCGAACCGCTCGATGTCGTACACGGCCTGGTTCACGTTGTCGCCGGACCTGTCGAATTCGAGCGCGTGGACGTGGAGCACGAGCGGCTTCCCGCTGGCGCGCCGCGCCTCGACGCCGGCGAGCATCGTGAGCCAGTCGTGGGCGTGGATGACGTCGTGGGGCACCGTGGCCGCGACCGCGCCGGCGACCTGCGCGTACCGCACGACCTCGGAGATGAGGTCCGGGCCGTAGTCGCCCGTGAACGTCACGTGGAACCCCTCTTCCAGGCTGCCGTGCCGCTCGCGGTGGATGCGCTGCAGGCGCTCGATGATCTCCTTGTACTCCGGATCCGTGAGGTAGGGCCGGAGCGGGGACTCGATCGCCTTGATCTCGATCCCCTCGAGGAACCGCTGCGTCTCGATCTCCACGACGCGCTGCTCGGACGTCGCGAACTGCGCCATGCCGAGGAGCCGCACGTGGGACGACGTCTCGACCCCCTCCTTCAGGCGCGGCACGACGAACGTGATCTCGTGGCCGAGATCGCGCAGCGCCCGCGTCATCTCGAAGCAGGCGACCCCGAGGCCGCCGCTGATGTGGGGAGGGAACTCCCATCCGTACATGAGGACTCTCATCGCATCATCACCTGGCCTGTCGGCGCGAGAGCTTCTTCCGCTCGCGCTCTACGATCTTCGAGAGCCGCAGGATCTCCGCGACGCTCCACGCCTGGGCGAAGCAACCGCCCGGGGTCGGGGGCGGATCGCCGTCGAAAACCTCCGAGATCGCGCCGAGCCCCTCCTCGTCGAGGTGCCGCTCGAACGCGTCGAGGTACCTCGTGAGCGTGTTCACGGCGGCCTGCTTGTCCGCGGTGAGCCTGAGCAGGGCCTCGCCGTAGTGCCCGAGGAGCCACGGCCACGCGGTCCCGTTGTGGTACGCCGTGTCGCGGGCCCTCGAATCGCCCTGGTACCTGCCGCGGTAGTCGGGGTGGCCCGGCGTCAGCGTGCGCAGGCCGAGCGGCGTCACGAGCTCGCGCCGCACGGCGTCGAGCATGCGCAGCGCCCGATCCGCCTCGAGCGGGGAGTGCGGCAGCGACGCCGCGAAGATCTGGTTCGGCCGCATGGAGGTGTCGACCTCGTCGCCGCGCACGACGTCCGCGAGCCGGCCCTCGCCCTCGAGCCAGAACGCCTCGTTGAACGCCGCCGCGATCCTCGGCGCGAGCGCCGCCGCGTCCTCGGCGACAGGATCCTTGAACCGCGTCCCGAGCTCGGCGAGCTCGCACACGAGGTTGTACCAGAGGGCGTTCAGCTCGACCGCGCACCCGTTGCGCGGGGTGACCGGCCTGCCGTCGACCATGGCGTCCATCCAGGTCACCTGGACCTCGGGCGTGCCGGCCTCGACGAGGCCGCTCGGGAGCATGCGGATGCCGTGGATCGTGCCGCGCCTGTAGCTCTCGAAGACGTCCTTGAGCGCGTCCCAGACGGCGCCCTTCACGCCGGCGTGATCCTTGGTCAGCTCGAGGTACTTCTGGACCGCGTACGCGAACCACAGGCTCGCGTCGGCCGAGTTGTACGCGTTCGCCTCGTCGGTCGCGCCGATGAAGTTCGGGATGAGCCCGTGCCGGCGGTGCGCCGCGAACGTGCGGAGCACCTCGAGGTACCGCTCGGCCTCGCCGTCGTACGACATGAGGCCGGGCAGCGAGATCATCGCGTCGCGGCCCCACTCGAGGAACCACGGGTAGCCGGCGCACAAGGCCGGTCTTCCGTGGGGGTCGACCGAGTGGAACTTCCGCGCGGTCCTAAGGAGCGCCTTCTCGAGCGCCGGGCCGCGCACCTTCTTGTCGCGGGCGCGCCGGGCGTCCAGCTCTTCCTCCCACATCCCGCCGAGCCGATCGGGGAGCTCCTCCACCGAGGCGGAGAGGTGGATCGGCTTCCCGGGGAGGAGATCGATCTCGAACACGCCCGGGCTGAACAGATCCTCGTGGGCGGCGAACCCGCGGCGATCGTCGCGGTGGTACTCGAAGTTGCGGTACCAGGTCGGCGCCGGAAAGAACTCGAACCGCCCCTCGATCTGCACGAAGAACGGCGGCAGGCCCTCGTACGGGTCGATCTTGAACCCCTCGCGCGCCGGGAACGTGCGCACCCTGAGGAACAGGTTCTCGCGCGTGAGCGCGTGGTGGTCGCGGTACGCGAGCAGCGGCTTGACGCGGATCTTGGCGGAGGCGCCCAGCTCCGCGGCCTCGTACCGGATGATCACGGTGTTCCGCCCGGCCAGGAGCGCGACCTGCTTCCGGAGCGCCGTGCCGCCGACGTCGTACGTGAACGTCGGGGCGATCCGATCTTCGAAGCCGGTCAGGTACCGGTGCCCGGTCGGGTACAGGATGCCGGGGTACGCGTGGACGCTCAGCGGGTGCTCGCGACCGCCGAGCACGAGCGCGTCGTCGAGCTTGGACAGGAGGACGAACTTGCCCGCGGGCTTGGCGAGGCGCGCGACGAGCAGCCCGTGGTAGCGCCGCGTGTGGCAGCCGAGGATGGTGCTCGACGCGTAGGCGCCGGTGCCGTTCGTGTCGAGCCACTCGAGCGCGAGCGAGCGGTTCGCGTTGATGCAGATCTCTTTGTCGATCTTCAAGGCCATGACGTCTCTTCCTCTCGGAGCAAAAAAACACCGACCCGGGTCGCCGAGCGCGCCGGACAAAGTAACGCGGCTTTGGGTTACGGCATCCCCGGGCCGATCTTTTTACTCCTTATTATCGAAAAAATACACGTCTAGAGCGCGCGGCGGGCGCGGCGGCGGCCGCTTCGGGTGCGCGCATGTTCAGTGCCGTGAGGAGCTAGATCTGGAAAATCAGATCGACGATCGTGGTCTCGCCGGCGGCGACGTCGACCTCGAGGGCGCCGCTCTCGTTCTCCTCCCCCGTGGCGTTGACGGCGTCTGTCCCCGCGACCGGCGCCAGCCCGTCGTCCGGGTTCATGTCGACGTACGCCATGAGGCACCACACGCCCGGCTCGATCTCCTCGAGCAGGCCGTGCACGTCGCCGGTGCCGGGATCGATCGTGCCGTCGAGGTCGGAATAGATCGGCGGCATCGAGAACGGGCACTCGAACACGGCGGTCTTGAACGTCGCCCCGTCGGGGATCGCGCCGTCCCAGTTGCCCGTGAGCTCGATCGCCCCGAGCGCGTCGCCGGCGTCCGCGTCCGTGTCCGTGTCGGTGTCCGCGTCCGCTCCCCCGTCACCCGCCGAGCCGGAGCCATCGCACCCCGACGCCTCGAACGCAGCGAGGGCCGCCCACACGAGCGCCGCCATCCTCATGAGCCACCTCCCTTGCGGTGACGCCGCGCCATCATCTCCTCCATGAAGCCCGGCGGCGAGAACAGGATCGCCGGCCCGACGAGGAAGTAGGTGTTCGTCACCGTGATCTTCTCCGTGTACTCGAAGTACGCCGCGATCCCCATGTGGGCGCTGAACATCACCGAGGCGATGAGGCGCAGCGTCCACAGATCGTGGTTCGTGTTGTAGTACACCTTGCCGCGCAGTTGGAGAAAGTAGTGAAAATCGACGAGGAAGTCGGCGCCGACGAGGTGCGAATAATACTCCTTCTCTGAGCGCTCGTCGAACGCGCGCACTTCGACGAACGTCTCCAGGCCGCCCTCGACGAGCTCGTGCGTCTCCGCGTCGGCCTCGCGCAGCGTCACCTCGCCCCCGGCGGATCGGGCGCGGGTGCGGACATTCTCGTACATGAAGCTGTAGAACGGCTGCACGTACCAGTGCTGGATCGGCAGCGCGAGCTTGAGCCCCAGCTTGGGGAACGGTGCGACGACGTCGTTCTCCACGTGGATGAAGGGCATGTGCGCGTCGCCGCGCCAGGTCGAGCCGCCCATGACGTTGTACCGCGTATCGCGGAAGTCGAAGAAGCGGATGTCGGTCGCCACGAGCGCGAGTCCGAACCCGACGTACGGCTCGACGAACGTGCCGGTCGGGATCATGCCGCCGAGGTAGGTGACGTTCCCGAGCACGTGCGACTGGTTGACCTTCGGGAAGCCGAAGAAGACGCTCGTGAGCGAGACGTACTTGTAATACCCCATCAGCGTGACGCCGCCGCCCCACCCGTCGTCGGTGAACTCGTAGGTCTCGTAGATCAGCTCCGACTCGCCGTCGCCGTCCTCGTCGGCGCTCCCCGTGGGCACCGGGAACCGCGCGGTGTTGCGCAGCCACCCGGCCATCGGCGTCACGACGAGCATCCATTCCGGGCCCTCGGCGGCGGACTTGGGGGCGGGGGACTGGGCTTGGGCGGCCAAAGGAATGAGAAGCATGGGAAGCATAGGAAGCATGGGAAAGACCGGACCACGGCGCCTGGGCCAGCCCAATCCTCCCATTCCTCCTATGCCTCTCATTCCTCTCCCATCCTCACGAACATCCCGCAGTTCGATCCGATCGCGTTCTCGCGGAGATCGCCGATGCTCAGGATCACCTCGTAGCCGCGCCGCTCGAACGCCTCGACGATCTCGCCGCAGCGCGCGCGGTCGAGGGGATCGACGACGCCCCGCAGCCCGGATTCGAGCGCGGCCCGTGTCGGGTTGATGGGCGTGAGCTTGATCGCGAACCTGTCGGGATCGAAGAGCGGCGCGAGCACGCCGGGGTCGAGCGGCAGGCCGACCGCGGGCGCGAAGTTGAGCGTCACCTTGCGATCGCCCGGCGCGAAGAACCGCCCGCCCAGCGCGGCGAGGTCGGGGAGCGGCAGCGTCCGCGCCGGGATCAGCCGGCGCCGCACCGCGTCGTCCGTCGTGTGGACCGACAGCTGCATCTGGAAGCGCCCGCCGGCGTAGCGCCGGTTCTTGATCGCCACGAGCTCGGCAAAGAACCGCTCCCGGCCGACGGGCGCGACCGTGGAGACGCACGGCATCAGCCCCGGCGCGTCGATGCGCGAAGGCAGCAGCTCGAGCGCCTCGAGCACCGCGTCGTTCAGCGCCGGTTCCCCCATCCGCGCGAGCTGCACCTTGAGCCGCGCGACCGGCACCCGGCCGTCCGGGTACCGCCGCCGCACGAGGAATTCGATCTGCGCGAGGATCTCCTCGCTCGTGAGCTCGCCTTCGTACGAGCCGCCCGCGTCGCAGATCGGGCAGCCGATCGGGCAGCCCTTGAGCGTCGACACGATGAGGACCCACTTCTCCGCGCGCGGCCGCGGCGGCTGGATCGACTCCACGAGCTCGACGCGAGAGCCGTCCTCGGTCTCGGCGACGAACACTCGGGCGAGCTCGTCGTCGCCGACGGTGTGCACGATGCGCAGCGTCACGATTCGCCGATGTTATGCGAGGCGGGCCCGCATGTCAAGGCGCAGCCGCTTACAAAGTTGACGGCGGGCGATCGACGCGCCGATACTTCGCGGCATGGGAACGGACGCGCGCACGGCAGGGGCCTCGTCGCCTATCGCGGAGCCGATCGCGGTGCTCGGCGTCGGCGTCGAGGGGCTATCGACGGTCTCGTACCTCCTCTCCCACGGCGCCAAGAGCGTCACCGCCCTCGACGCGAAGCGGGTGGACGGCCTCCCGCCGGGGATCGAGACGCGCTTCGGCGAGGGGTACGATCGCGATCTCGCGCGGTTCGCGACGGTGTTCCGCTCGCCCGGCGTCCGCCCGGATCGGGAGGGGCTCGTCGAGGCGCGCGCCCGCGGCACGCGCGTCACCTCGGCGCTCTCGCTGTTCCTCGGCCGGTGCCCCGCGCGGGCGGTCGGCGTGACCGGCACGCTCGGCAAGGGCACGGCGAGCAGCCTGGCCGCCGCGTGCCTCGCGGCCGACGGCCTGAACGTGCACCTCGGCGGGAACATCGGGAAGAACCCGCTCGACTTCCTCGACGCGGTCCGGCCGGACGACGTCGTCGTGCTCGAGATCTCCAGCTTCCAAGCGATGGATCTCGCCGCGTCGCCCGAGATCGCCGTCGTCCTCAGGACGACCTCGGAGCACCTCGACTGGCACGTGGACACCTCGGAGTACCGCGCCGCCAAGGCCGGGCTCGTCGCGCACCAGACCGCGGGGGACACGGTCATCTACAACGCCGACTCGGAGGGCGCCGCCGGGATCGCCGCCAGGAGTCGCGGCGAGCGCCTCGCCTTCGCCGTCGCGCGCGAGGTCGACGCCGGGATCTTCGTCCGAGGCGACGATCTCGTGCTCCGCGCCCGGGGGCTCGAGCGCCGGCTGCCGTTCGACGCGAGGCGCGTGCGGCTCGCCGGGCGCTTCAACCTGGAGAACGTGGCGGCCGGGATCGCCGCAGCGCTCGCCGCCGGGATCCCCGAGGACGCCGCGTGCGGCGCTGCGGAGCGGTTCGAGGGGCTGCCCCACAGGCTCGAACGCGTGGTCGAGGCGAACGGCGTCGCATTCTACAACGACTCGTACGCCACCCGGCCGGACGCCGCCATCGCGGCGATCGCCGCCTTCGATGCCCCGCTCGCGATCATCCTCGGCGGCTCCGAGAAGAACGCCGACTTCGGTGAGCTCGCGGAGGCGCTCGTCGCCCGGCCGAACGTCGTCCGCGTCGCGCTCATCGGTGCCACGGCCGCGCGGCTCGCCGCGGCGATCTCGGCGGCCGGCCCGGCCCGCTTCCCGGTGGTCGAGCACGCGACGATGGAAGAGGCGATGGAGGCCAACGCGGAGGCGCTGGGCGGCCGGGGCGTGCTGCTTTTGTCTCCGGCCTGCGCCTCGTTCGGCCTGTTCCCGAACTACAAGGTGCGCGGCGAGCGTTTCCGGGAAAAGGCGCGAGCGCTGGCCGGGCGACCCATGTAGGAAAAGAAATACATTTCGGTACAAAATTTGTGCCTGTCTCCGTCGGCGGCTACAATGGCGGTGTCGGGACATATCCTACATTGGAGCAGTCCCGGAAACATTGGCGCAGCCAAGGAGAATAAAATGGAACTGCAAGAGTTGGTCGAGAGGATAAACCGATGGCGCGCGCGCCAGGAAGGCACGGAGCCCGTCGAGGCCGGGCCGCAGGCCTATCACGAGGCCCAGCCGCCCGCGTACCCGGAGCCGAGCGAAGAGGTCGCCGCCGCCGAGGAGCAGATTTCCGAACTGGACGTCGATCCCGACGCCGTGGTGGCGGAGGAGGCGACGTCCGAAGTGAATCTGGAGCAAATTGAAGAAGTGGACTGAACCCCCGTTCTCCAAAGTCCGTGCCGTCACTCTCTTCCTCGCCGTCGCCGCGATCGCCGCGCCGACCGGGTGCGGGCCGGGTGGCGAGGCCGCGGTCGTCCCCGAGGGCGCCGGCACGGCGCCGACCTCGACCGGCTCCATCATGGTGAGGCTCCACCGCTACCTCGAGAGCGGCGCGAGCCAACCGTACGAGGAGCTCGGCATCACGGCGCTGTTTCCGCGCTACCAGCCTGCGGACGAGACGCTCGTCGACACGCTGCTCGGGGAGCGCGTTCCAGAGATCGACGTGGCGATCGATCAATGCGAGGCGGCGACCCCGCTCGTGCCGCTGCGCCCGCGCCGCCTGGCCCCGGCGGACGGGGCGACCATCGAGCTCGCGGACGTCGGCAACCTCTCGGTCGAATTCGCCGGGGAACGGATCACGCTTCCAACGCAGACCTTCCCCGACCTCCTCCACGTGATCGACGGGGTCACCTACGTCGCCGACGAGCGGAGCGGGCTCAGGTTCGATCCCGCGGAGAGCTACACGGTCCACGCCTCGGGCACGGACGAGGTCGCGCGCTTCGACGTCGTGCTGGACGCGCCCGAGGACCTCGGCGAAGTGACGATCGACGGCGTCTCGCCGGCGGATCAGACCCCGATCGTCCGGCGCGGCGCGCCTATCGCAATCGCGTGGGAGGGCGGCGGCGGCTACGGGGACGAGGTGATCGCGACGATCCGCTGGAGCGGCATGGGCCTGCCGCAGTCGATCAGCTGCCGGATGCGGGACGACGGACTCTTCGTCGTGCCCGGCGACGCGACCGCGGCGCTACAGGATCCGCTCGTGTCCGGAGAGGCAGAGATGACCGTGTCCCGGGTGCGGCAGACGGCGTTCCGCGCCAAGGGACTCGCGAGCGCCGACCTGAGCTTCGTCTTGTCCACGAGCTTCCTCGTCAGATTCGACGCCGTCCCGTGAAACTTTTCGTGTATAAATAGTCAAAATGAGGCGGCGCGATGTGCCGCGCGTTTTCTCGGAGGTGTCCGATGCCCATTCGCAAGATGGCCTTTGCCCTCGCGCTGTTCGCAGCGCTCTCGGCAGCCCCTCCGGCGGTGCAGACCGCGCCCAAGGGGATTTCGGTGCGCCTCGACAAGGATGACATCGATCTCGCCAACCGCACGGTCCACTTCAAGCTCACCAGCGCTGCGGACTCGGCGTCGCTCCAGGTGTTCGGCGAGAAAGGCGAGCTGCTCGGCGAGCACGTGGAGATCTACAACGGCGCCAAGGCGGGCACCCCGCTCTCGATCAGCTGGCCGGAGCTGCCGCCGGGCACCGAGAACTTCCGCGTCGACCTCAAGTTCACCGACGTGAACGAGTACTGGGTCGGGCTGACGATCTGCCGCTTCTCGGGCGAGGTCCCGCACGAGGAGGTCGTCTTCGAGTCCGGCAAGTGGGAGATCCGCCCGGGCGAGGCGCCGAAGCTCGACGCCGCGATCCCGAAGATCATCGAGATGCTCGAGCGGTCCAAGGCGTGCTCCGAGAACGATCGCGCGCTGTACGTCGCCGGGTACACCGACACCGTCGGCTCGGTCTCCGACAACCGCGAGCTCAGCCGCCAGCGGGCGAACGCCATCGCCAAGTACCTGCTCGCCAACGGGCTCGGGGATCAGAAGATCCAGGTCTACGTGCGCGGGTTCGGCGAGGAGCTTCTCGCCGTGGAGACCGCGGACAACGTCGACGAGCAGCGCAACCGGCGCGCCGACTACATCGTCAGCAACTTCCAGCCCGAGATCGCCGGCCCCGGGAGCTGGGTCAGGATCAAGTAGGGACGTTCGGTCGAACGCCCCTACGTCTCCTTCACCGTCTTGATGATCGCCTTGCCGTTACGGATCACGACCTTGAAGTCGGTCACGCCGGCCTTCTCGGCGGACTGCTTCTTGAGGAGCGTCGCGATCTTCGCGTAGGTCAAGTTGTCCGTGGGCTCGTTCGTCTTCTTTCGCGCGGTGACGTACGCGCGGTAGATCGCCTTCATCCGCTCCTCCGAAAGCGTCGCGCCCGCACTCGGCGCCGGCGCCGGCTTGGCAGCCTGAGGAGCGGCCCGCGGCGGCGCGGGGGTCGCCGCTCTCGGCGGCGCTGGCGCCGCAGCTTTCGGTCGCGCGGGAGGCGGCGGCAGCGACGGACGCTTCTGGAAGAACGACGATAAATCTCCCTCGTCCTCTTCCTCGTCGTCGTCGGCGTCGCGGCGTGCGCTGCGGAGGATCTGCTCGTTCAACGGGTGCAGACCCGATCCCAGGATCGGGACAGGTGTCTTGTCCGGATCGTCCTGCGCGGCGGCTGCGACGGCGGCCGGCCTCGACGACGGCTTGGGCGGCGCGTCCGAAAACGGATCGTCGAGCTCCTCGGCGATGGCCGCGGCCGGCTTCGACGTCGGCTTGGGCGCCTCCGAGAACGGATCGTCGAGGTCGAGCCCGGCGCCGGTCGGCTCCGAGGGCGCAGCCTCCGTCGGCTCGAGCGAGCGGAGCGCCTTCCGTGCGAGCGCGACCTCGTCGCGGCGATCCGTGCGCTTCTGCGCCCGGTTCAAGTCGCGCTGGTAGGTGCCCTCCTCGATCTGGCGGCAGATCCGCTTCCAGTAGGTCGACTGCGTGCTGTACTTCTGCACCTGGGTCTGGAACCGGAACCGAAGCGCGGTGTTGTACATCTTCTCGCGCCGCAGAAGCTGCATCTTGCGGACGACTTCCTTGTGCGGGATCGTCGGCTCCAGACGTTCGATTCCCATGAAGTACTGGTTGTAGAGCGCCTGCAGCCGGTCGAGCGACGACTCGAGCTCCTGGACGAGGGCCTCTTGTTCTTCCGGTGTCATGCCCGCAACCCTAGAGCTCTCGGATCACGAGGTCGTCGAAGAAGACCTCGCTCTCCCAGTTGTTGAACGCGAAGTGCTCGTGCCCCGCACCGCGGAGCGGCTCGGGGTCGTCGAATTCCAGGAACTTCTCGCCGTCGAGGCGCCACTCGAGCAGGCTGCCCTTGCGAACGACGCTGAACGCGTACTTCCGGCCGACCTCGCCCAGCGGCTCCCCGCGAGCCTTTCGATCGTCGCCGTGCTCGTCCATCCGCGCGATGACGGAGCGCGAATTGTTCCACCCGCCGAGGACGATCACGTAGCTCGTCGCGGTGTACGACGCGCGCTTGGCGTACGACACGCCGTCGCCGAAGATCTCGACCTTGATGTCGACCGCCGGGCTCAAGGAGCGCGCGCTGAAGTCGATCCGCGCGTTCTCGGGGAGCTTCTGCGCGAGCCAGAGCGGGCGGTTGCGCGCGCCCTGCACGCGGAGCTCACCCCCGACGACCGAGTACCTGCCGTCGCTCGTGTCCGTGAACCGCGCGTCGAGCGCCGCGTCGAAGCTCTCCCTAAGGACGACTTTACCGTCGGGAGCGGCCTCGGCCTCGGGCGCGGGCTCGGACGACTTGAAGGTACACCCCGCGCACGCGAACGCCGCCGCGATCATCCCTGCGAGCGCTGTTGCGAACCCGCGCGCCATGCACGACCTCCGAATAAGCCGGTTTTGAAAAGTATCAGACCGCGGAAAAGGCGGCAACTGCCGCGATCCCGACCTCCTTCGCCCTCACAGAAACCGCTCGAGGAACGCGATCAGGCGTTCGATCTCCTCGGGCGAGTTGTAGTGCACGAGGCTCGTGCGAACGACGCCGTCGTCCGGGTCGAGGCCGAGCGCCGTCGCCAGGCGATACGCGTAGAAGTGGCCGTACCGGATCCCGAGCCCTGCCGCGTTCGCGGCGAGGGCGATCTCCTTCGACGGGCGCCTCGCGTGGACGAAGCTGACGGTCGGGACGCGCGCGGGCCCCGCCTCGGCCGGACCCATGATCCGCACGTCCGTCCGCGAGCGCAGGAACCCGAGCAGCCTCTCGGTGAGCGGCCGCTCGAGCGCCTCGATGCGAGCGAACGCCTCGACGACCGTCTCGCGGCGGAGCGGTTCCTCAAGGTCGCGATCCGCGACGGCGGGCAGGTAGTCCCCGAGGCCGAGGACCCCGGCGCACCCCTCGTGGAGGACGCCGCCGAGCTCGAGCTTGTACGGCACGTCGCGCGCGTCGACGAAGAAGTGGTTCGGCCCCTCGATCTCGGCGAGCGCCTCGCGCGAGCCGTACAGCGCCGCCATGTGCGGGCCGAAGACCTTGTAGAGGGAGAACACGTACCAGTCCACGCCCCACGCGGCCACGTCCATGGCGCGGTGCGGGGCGTACGCCACGCCGTCGATGGCGACCCGCGCGCCCGCGCGATGGGCGATCTCGACGGCCTCGGCGAGGCGCTCGATCTGGCCGAGGAGGTTCGAGACGTGCGGCAACGCGACGACGAGCGTCCTCTCCGACACGAGCCGCTCGAGCTCCTCGATCTGGCACTCCTGCCGCGCGCGATCGAGCCGCCACGTGCGCACCTCGAACCCCTCCCGCGCGAGCCGCGCCCACGGCCCGAGGTTCGCCTCGTGCCCGGCCTCGCTCACGACGATCTCGTTCCTGCCGGTGCGCGGCGCGCGGCGGTAGCAGTCGGCGAGCATCGCGCACAGCGCCGACGTGGACGGCCCGAGCGCCACCTGCCCCGGCCCCGCGCCCATCAGCGCCTCGACCGTCGCCCGGGCGCGCGCCACGGTCGCGGTGGCGGCCCTCGCGACGGCGTAGTCGGCGCCCACCTGGACGAACGACTCGAGCATGTAGGCGCGGACGCGATCCGCGACCGCGAGCGGCACCTGGGTCCCGCCGGCGTTGTCGAGCAGCACGTCACCCGCAGCGAGCGCGGGGAAGCGGCGCCGCAGGGCGGACCGGCAGGCCTCGAGATCCGGGGCCGCGGTCACGCTCTGCCCTTCCCGATGCGGTAGGCGCGCCCGAGCGACCGGCCGATCCCGCGGTACTCGCCCGCCGAGGTGGCGTACGCCAGCGGGTCCAGGGCGTCGAGGTCGACGATCCCCTCGGCCGTGACCACGCGCTCGTCCGCCTGCACCTCGACGACCTCGCCGACGAACCAGGTGTGCGTCCCGAGCGGCAGCGCGTGGACGAGACGGCACTCGACGGCGATCGGGCACCGCGCGATGACGGGCGCGTCCACGACCGCGGCGCGCTCGGTCGCGAGCCCCAGGCGCGCGAGCTTGTCCGGCACCTGGTGGCCGCTCACGATGCCGAGGTAGTCGACGTCGACGGCCATGTCGGCGGACGCGATGTTGATCGTGAAGGCGCGGCGGGCGCGGATGTTGGAGAACGTCCTGCGGCTGTCGCGCACGGCCACGCCCACGCACGGAGGCGTGTGGCAGCAGGCGGACGTCCACGCGGCGGTCATGGCGTTCGGCGTCCCGTCCTCGTCGTACGTGCCGACGAGCACCGCGGGCATCGGGATGATGAGCGGGCTCGCGCCCAGGCGTCTCTTCATGCTCACCTCGAGCTCCTCTTCACGAGGGCCGCGAGCGCGGCGACCTCGGCCGCGTACGTCTCGCCCTTGGCAATCGGGGTCTCCACGATCCCCGGGACATCCGCAAACCGCGCCGCGTTGACGATCCAGCGGAACGGCTCGAGGCCGATCTCGCCCTTCCCGATGAGCGCGTGCCTGTCGACGCGCGAGCCGCGCCCGGACCTGGCGTCGTTCAGGTGCAGCGCCCGCACCCGGCCGGGGCCGAGCAGCCCGTCGATCCCGTCGAACAGCGCGGCGGCCTCGGCGGCGCTCGAGAGGGCGTACCCCGCCGCGAACGCGTGGCAGGTGTCGATGCAGACGCCGAGCCGGTCGCCGCCGCCGGCGAGCTCGATGATCGACGCGAGCTGCTCGAACCGCCAGCCGATCCCCTTGCCCTGCCCCGCGGTGTTCTCGACGAGGATCCCGACCGAGCGGGACGCCTCAAGCGCGGCGCGAACCGACTCCGCGGTGAGGGCGATGCCGGCGTCGTCGCCGAGATCGCCGGGCGATCCCGGGTGGAACACGAGGAAGTCGGCTTCGAGGAGATCGCAGCGCCGTGCCTCGGCCGCGAGCGCGGCCGCCGCCTTGGCCCGCGTGGACGGGCTCGCCGAACAGGTGTTGATGAGGTACGAGGCGTGCACGACGACGGGCCCCATCCCTGCGGCCTTCCGCGACGAGCGGAACCGCTCCGCGTCCGCCTCCGTGACCACGGGCTCGCGCCAGATCTGCGGCGCCTTCGTGAAGATCTGCACCGACGCGCAGCCGTCCGCGACCGCGCGCTCGACGGCGCGGTGGAACCCGCCCTGGATCGATTCGTGCGCGCCAACCCGCATCTTTTCTCCGTCCCCTGGATAGACCGAACATATTTTGCCGTTTGACAAAAGAGAATTTTGGAACAATCTTTGCGTCAACTTCGGACAACATGATCGGCCATCGGAAACATCTGATGGCGATCAATATTCGTCCCAAACAACGGACAGGCGAAGATGGAGGAAAGGATGAAAGCGAGCAGACTTTGGATTTGTGTCGGGGTGCTCGTCCTCGGTGCTTGTCTCGCCGGCTGCAGCGTGAGCGTGAGCGCGAACGCACAGTCGGGGGGCAAGTACATCCTCGAGGGCAAGGACAAGATCGTGGTGACGGCCGCGCAACCCGCGGCGCCGGAGGTAGCGCCCGCGCCCGAGCCGCCGAAGCCGCCGATGAAGGCCAAGCGCGTGGGCAAGAAGATCGAGATCACCGAGAAGGTGATGTTCGAGACCGGCAAGGCCGAGATCAAGGTGGACTCCCACCAGCTGCTGAAGGACGTCGCGACGGTTCTCTCCGAGAACGCGAGCGTCTCGAAGCTGCGGATCGAGGGCCACACGGACGACGTCGGCAAGGACAAGGCCAACAAGAAGCTGTCCCAGAGCCGCGCTGACGCCGTGAAGGCGTTCCTCGTCGGCGTGGGCGTCGACGGCGCGAGGCTCGAGGCCGTCGGCTACGGCGAGGAGAAGCCGGTCGCGGACAACGCGACCGACGAAGGCAAGGAGAAGAACCGCCGGGTCGAGTTCAACATCGTCGGCGAGTCCGCCGCGCCCGCAGCGGGCGACGAGTGATTGAGGAGGATGAGACAATGAAAAAGAACACCGTGATCACGATCGGTCTCATCTTGGGCCTCGGCGCTCTTTCGACCGCCTGTGGCGCCAAGCTGAACCCGAACTTCGACAAGGCCGTCTCGTCCGCGCTCGACGCGACGAAGGGCCAGTTCAAGACCTGCTACGAGGACGCGCTCACCCGCGATCGCGAGATCAAGGGCGACATGGACCTCGCGATCTCCTTCAAGGCCGACGCCAAGACGCCCGACGATGTCGACATCAAGAAGTCTGAGATCAAGGACGGCGACATGAAGAAGTGCGTCAAGACGGCCGCCAGGGGGATCTCCGTCGACCAGACGCCGGGCGCGCCGGTCGAGAAGCAGCAGAAGCTCGTCTTCAAGTTCGAGAAGTAGAAAATCCCCTTTACAACCTTCCCGGCGCGCGGCGATGATCCTCACCGTCATGCGCTTCCATTTCGACGAAGAGACGCGACGCGTCCTGGACTCCTACGGGTTCGACCAGGTGCCGTTCGCGGCGCTCGCGAAGAGGATCGCGGATCGCGGCTTCGACCCCGACGACGCGCGGATCAAGGGCGAGGTGCGGCTGCCGGATCCGGGCATCCTGGACGTCGTCCCCGAGCCGGGGAGCGCCGATCACGAGCGGTTCGCCGCCGTCGGGCGCCGCGCGATCGAAGCCGGCGAGGTGGGCGCGGTCGTGCTCAACGGCGGGATGGCGACCCGTTTCGGGGGCGTCGTCAAGGGCGTGGTCGAGGCGGCCTGGGGCCGCTCGTTCCTCGATCTCAAGATCTCGCAGATCCGCGTCGCGAGCCGCGGCCGCGCGCCCGTCCTGCTCATGAACTCCTTCTCCACGGCCCGCGACACCGCCGCGCACCTCGCCGCGCTCGGCCTCGACCATTCCGCCCGTTGCTTCACGCAGTTCGTCTCGATCCGCCTCACGCCGTCGGGCGAGCTCTTCCTCGACGGCAGCGGCGCGCCCTCCCTGCACGCGCCCGGCCACGGCGACTTCTCCTACGCCATCGCGAGGAGCGGCGAGCTCGATGGGTTCGTCAAAGGCGGCGGCCGCTGGCTGACCCTGTCGAACGTGGACAACCTGGGCGCGAGCCTCGACCCGGCGATCGTCGGGATGCACATCGCCCGCGGCAACCCGATGTCCGTGGAGCTCGTCGAGACGCGCGCGGGCGATGTCGGCGGGTTCCCGGCGATCGTGGGATCGCGCGTCGCGATCGTCGAGGCGTTCCGGCTGCCGCGGTCGTTCGACACGGCGACGATCCCGGCATTCAACACGAACACCTTCGTGTTCGACGCCCAGCTCCTCGCCGCGCACCCCGCGCTCGACTGGTTCGCGGTGAAGAAGCAGGTCGAGGGCCGCCCCGCGATCCAGTTCGAGCGGCTCGTCGGCCAGCTCTCGGAGCACGCGGCGGTCACCTGGCTCAAGGTGCCGCGCGACGGCCCCGCGAGCAGGTTCCTGCCGATCAAGCTCCCCGCGGATCTCGAGAGCTCGGCCGCGCAGCTCGAATCGGCGCTCCGGGCGCAGGGAGTGCTCGGCGCGTGAGCCGCCATCGAGCGATCCCGGTCGCCGCTTTCCTCGCCGCGATGGCCGCTCTCGCGGGCTGCGGAACGAAGCGCGCGCAGCAGGAGTGCCGGCTCGAGAGCGAGAGCGTCGTCGCCGAGACCGGGGCCGGTCTCGCGGCCGTCGCCGCGGCGCGCGTCGAGGCCTTTCGCTACGCTGCGGCCTGGTCCGCGGGCGGGGAGACCCTCGTCGCCGCGCTCGACGCCGGCGGCCGGCGCCTGAGCGATCCGCTGCGCGTGGATCGGGGCGCGAGCGGCGACGCAGAGGAGGAGTCGGACGGCGGGCCGATCGCCTTCTGGCCGGAGGGCGCCGAGTCGTCGTTCGCGGCGGAGGACCTCGAGATCGCGGCGCTCGACGGGGGCGGCGCGGCGCTCGCGATCCTCGAGCGGCGATCGGAGTCGAGATCGGGCGGCGCGTTCGCCGCCCTGCTCGCACCCGGGCTCACGGCCGTCGAGCACGTCGTCGGGCTCGGTCCCGCCGGCCCGTTCTCCTCGCGCGTCTCCGCCGCGGGTTGGCGCGGGGATCTGCTCGCCGCGTGGCACGACGCCGCGGTGGACGCCTCGACGGTGCGGGTGGCGATCGCCTCTCGCGACGGGAGGCTGCGCGGCACGGCCTCGCTCCCCGGGACGAAGCCCGCGTACGCGCCGTCGATCGCGGTCGCCCGGGACGCCGCGCTGCTCGTCTGGATCGAGTCGCGCCCGAGCGGCTACGGAACGCGCTTCGATCTCCGCTCGACGCGGGTGTCGCCGGGCCCGGCGCTCGCCCCGGCGTCCACGATCGCCTCGGCGCGCTACGTCGACCCGGCGCCGGTGCTCGTGCGCCTGGGGGACGGGTTCGGCTTGGCGTTCCGCGACGACCGGGACGGGGATCACATCCCCGAGTACTACTTCGCTAAGCTCGACGCGTCGGGGAAGCCGGCCCAGGAGCCGGCCCGCATCTCCCGCGCCGACGGCCCCGACGGCCCGAGGCTCGCGCGGGTCGGCCCGTTCGTGTTCGGCGTCCAGGTGCGCACGTTCGGGGGGAGCCTCCTCGTCGGCATGAACCGGTTCGACGCCGAGGGCCGCAAGCGCGGTGGCGAGTTCCAGATCTACGCCGACAAGTCGGACTTCACGCACGCCGACGTCGCGCCGGGCGACGGCAAGGTGCTGCTCGTGTACGGGGAGGAGCGCAAGGGCGAAGGCCGCGTGCTCGCCGGCCCGGTCACCTGCCGCGGGATGTGAGCGTCTCGCCGAGGCGATCCCACTCGAAGTCGCACTCTCCCTCGATGGTCCGCGCCAGGGCCTTGTCGCGCACCTGTTGCGCATCCGAGATCGCGACGATGTTCGCGGTCGAATCGGCGGAAACCGCGAGGCCGGGAAGCTCGTCGCCTGGAGCTCGCCGCCGGCCGCGCCGATCGAGGAAGCCACACGCCACGAGATCGGACAGCAAGCGAGAGACGGTCGACGGAGTCGTGACGAGGAGCCGAGCGAGCTCGGGACCGCCGAAAACGTGCCTGCGGATCGACGTCAGCGAAACGAGATCGGCGCGATAGCCCGTCCCGAAGAAGAGCCGTCCGTTGACGAACGTGGAGAGCGCGGCGGTCTCCTTGGGAGATCGAATACGCCCGTTGCGTGCCTCGGCCTCGGCACGCTTCGAGCTGGTCGTCGGGGTTGTTCCCAGAGCTGTCGCAAGGCGGCTCGATCCTCCCGGGAGACCCATTCGGCGTGCGGTTTCGAGCGCGCCGACGCGGGAAGGCTCGGGGAGGCGATCCATGAGCGCGTTCAGCCTTTGGTAGTGAATCAGACGACCGAACACCCGACACCAGGCCCCGATGTCTTCGCTCAGGCGGGAGTCGATCGCTCCCGGCACGAGCAACGTGGAGACGAGGAGCGCCTCGGGATCCACGATTCCGACGTCGTGTTCCTCTGCGGGCTTCTCCGACAGCGGGAGACCGAGCGTCGCCCAGCATCCGCGCAGAAGGCGTTCCGCTTGTGCGGGGATTTTCATCGCCCGCCCTCGGTGAACGTGTGCGGGTCGAAGCCCAACGCCGCGACCACAATTTCGAGATCTCTCTGCCGTGGCTCACTTCCATCTATCTCCAGAACGAAGCGGACGGCTTCGCGGACCTCGTTTTCATTCGGAGCCAAGGCCCGCAGGTCGTCGAGGTGCTTTCCTGTCGACGGGCCGGCCGCGTAGAGCTTCAGCGACACCAGCGCCTGCCGGCTGGCGACCTCCACGGCGAGGCTCGGCCCGACCTCGATGACGCGCGCAGCCTCGAAGAAGTACGCAGGAAAACGAATCGGACGCCCGACGCGACGGAAGATCTCCGCGGGACCCGCTTCCAGCCAAGCAGGAACCAGGTTTCGCGATCGCGCAACAACCCGTGCTCCCTCGCGCACGGTTCGCGGGAGCGTCTGCGGTCGGAGCACGTCGACGTCGTATGTCGTCCTCTCGAACCCGCTCAAGGCGAGCGCCGCGCCACCCACGACGTACAGGCTGTGCCTCTCGCCCGGCGCGCGGACGCGCAGCCATTCGGCCAATGCGCCGAGGTGATCGAGGATTGCCCTCTCTGTCAGAAGTCTGTTCATGTCGGTCTCGATCGCGAATCCGGCTGCTGGGACGGTATCCGCTTGTTGTGATTATTGCAACTTATATTGCAATAATAGTTAGCGTCGTTGCCTATCCGAAAATCTCTGGCGCCCACGTCAACGGCGAGGAGCGCAAGGGGGCCGGCCGCGTGCTCGCGGGCCCGGTCACCTGCCGGGGGATGTGAGGAATCGGGCGGACGCCGTCCGCCCCTACTTCACCCTCTCGATGAACCGGCCGTCGCGGGTGTCGACGCGGATCCGCTCGCCGCTCTCGAGGTACGGCGGCACGAGGATCTCGATCCCGGTCTCGAGCGTGGCGGGCTTCATCTGCGCCTGCGCGGTGGCGCCCTTGAGGGTGGGCGTCGTCTCGACGACGAGCACCTCGACGACGTTCGGCAGCTCGACCGAGATCACCTCGCCGTTGTACAGCTGCGTCCGCACCTTCATCCCGTCGAGGAGGAAGCCCACCGCGTCGCCGAGCATCTCGGCGGAGAGCGGCGCCTGCTCGAACGTCTCCTCGTCCATGAAGACGTAGTCGTCGCCCTCCTTGTAGAGGTACTGCGCGTTGCGCTTCTCGCAGTCCGCCTCTTTGAGCATCTCGCCGCCCCGGTACGACTTCTGGAGCACGGCGCCGGTCTTCAGGTTGCGGATCTTGATCTTCGTGAGCGTGCTCGCGCCACGCGCCGACGGCGTCTGGAACGAGCAGTCGACGATCACCCACGGTGCGTTGTCGATCTCGAGCAGCAGGCCCCGCTTCAGGTCGCTGGAGTTCACCATCTCGTCCTCGGTTTGTAGAAGGCCCGCCAGGCGGGCACCGTCCCTGGCTGACTAATGCTTGGCGAGGAATTCGTCAACGATCTTGGAGAGGCTGTTCGCGCCGTCGTCGTAGTCCTTGTGGGCGTACGAAACCACGGCGGTCGGCTTCGTGATCTTCACGAGGCGCTGGATGTCGAACGGCGTGCCGAGCACGACCGCGTCGCAGTCCGTCGCGTTGATCGTGGCCTCGAGATCCTTGACCTGCTGGTCCCAGTAGCCCATGGCGGGCAGGAGCACGCCGATGCGCGGGTACTTCTCGAACGTCTCCTTGAGGCCGCCGACCGCCCACGGCCTCGGATCGACGAGCGCAGCCGCGCCGTTCTCGCGGGCCGCCTGGGTCGCCGCGCCGAACGCCATCTCGCCGTGCGTCAGGGTCGGGCCGTCCTCGACCGCGAGCACGCGCTTGCCCTTGATGACCTCCGGCTTGTCGACCGTGAGCGCGGAGACGGCGCGGATGACGCGCGCCCGCGGGTTCAGCTTCCGGCAGCTCTCCTCCACGGTGCGGACGTCCGCTTCGGAGGCGACGTTCGCCTTGCCGATCACGATGATGTCGCTTCCCCGGATGTTCGCCTCGCCGGGGTAGTACGACGCCTCGTGCCCGGGCCGGAGCGGGTCCGCGACGGTGATCCAGAGGTCCGGCTTGTAGAACGGCAGGTCGTTGTTGCCGCCGTCCCACAGGACGACGTCCGCCTCGGCCTCGGCGCGGCGTAAGATAGCCTCGTAGTCGACGCCGGCGTAGATCACCCCGCCCTCGGCCACGTGCATCTCGTACTCCTCGCGCTCCTCGATCGTGCACTTGTAGTCGTCGATGTCCTGGATCGACGCCATGCGCTGCACGGCCTGCGCCGCGAGATCGCCGTAGGGCATCGGGTGGCGCACCGCGACGACCTTCTTGCCGGCCGCGCGCAGGCGCTTCGCGACGAACCGCGAGATCTGGCTCTTGCCGCAGCCCGTCCTCACGGCGGTGACCGCGATGACCGGCTTCGACGACTTCGCGAACGTCCGCCTCGTGCCCATCATCTCGAAGTCGGCGCCGGCCGCGTTGACGCGCGCGCCCATGTGCATGACGTAGGCGTACGGGAGATCGCTGTACGCCATCACCGCCAGATCGACGTCGCGCTCCGCGAAGATCCGCTCGAGCTCGGTCTCCGGCAGGATCGGGATCCCCTTCGGGTAGAGCTTCCCCGCGAGCACCGCCGGGTAGATGCGATCGTCGATCTTCGGGATCTGCGTCGCCGTGAACGCCACGACCTCGTACGCCGGGTCGTTGCGGTACACCATGTTGAAGTTGTGGAAGTCCCTGCCGGCGGCTCCGAGGATGACGACGCGTCGCTTGCTCATTGGCTCCTCCTTTGACGCTCTGCGCTCGAAAAAGGGTGTCCTCGAGCGACCTGGACACCTTCGATCCTTCATGTTACCTAGGCCGTGCCTTTGCGCCGGAGTGGTGGAATCGGTAGACGCGCCGGACTCAAAATCCGGTGGGCTTTACGCCTGTGGGGGTTCGAGTCCCCCCTCCGGCACCAAGCGCCCGCCCAGGGCACCAATTCATTTACCATGACCTCTCGAGGCTGTCTCGCCGAACACGCGGCGCGTCCCGAAAAGGATTGCTATTCGATCCGTTGAATAATCGGCAACACGCGCCGCGTCATCGCACCGGGCCGACGCGCAGCTCGAACCCGTCCTCGATCGGCGTCTCGATCGCGACGATCTCGCGGGACGGCGAGAGCGCCATGGTCCGCGCGCCGCGCACGGTCGGCGGCGGCAGCTTCTTCAGCTCCTCGGGATCGTCCTTGCGCGTGTCTATCCGCCACACGACGCCGCCCTCGTCGACGAGCACGTAGCGGTTGTCGAGCCACGCGGGCTCGTTGGCGCTCAGGCGGCCGTCGCTCGAGGGCACGCGGAACACCGCGGTCTCCACCGACCCCTTGTCCCACCTGCCGTCGCGCGTCGTGTACACGACGATGCTGCCGCCGTTCTTCGGCCGACACGCCAGCCGAGTCCCGTCCGGTGACGGAGACGGGTACAGGCCGAACGCCGTCCCCTCGCGCGCTCCCGCCGCGCCGACGACGTGCACCCGCGCGCCGCCCGTGGAGTCGAACTCGTAGTGCGCGAACCGCTTCCCGTCCGGGAACCAGGTCGCCGTGCCGCCGTACCACTGCTCCTCGGTGAGCGTGGAACGGCCGCCGCGGAGGTCGCCGAGGCCCAGGAAGTGGCGGTGCGGGTAGGCGTTCTTCGCCTGGCTCCCCTTGTCGAAGACGTTGGTGACGACGAAGAGGAACGCCTCGCCGTTCGGGGCCAGCACCGGCGCGCGCTTCGGCGTGTTCCGGATCAGCTCCGCGGTGCCGACCACGGCCCGCACGCCGCCCGCGGTCACCTCGACGATCTGCCCGTCCCGCTCCATCAGGATCGAGCTCGACGGCGTGACGTTGGGCGAGGCCCCCGGGCCGATCTCCCGGATCTCGCCGGTGGTGACGTCCGTCAGGCAGACGAGATCGTCGCCGCGGACGTAGGTCACCCAGCGGCTGTCCTGCGACCAGCTCAACCCGACGATCCCCTCGCGCGACGCGTCGATGCGTTTCATGTGCTCTCCTCACCCGGCCGGCGGAGAATAACACCTCGGCCGGAGGGCGCAAGGGAGGGAGGAGGGACGCGCAGGTCAATCGCAGAGTTAGACCGTGCCGGTCGAGACGCCTCAATTGGACGTTGGTCCCTCACGAACACGCCTCCTTTCCGCACTCCCGAGGAAGCCGTCTTACAAGGGTGCGGAAGGGCTTTGTTTGTCCTACACGCTCCGAGACACGCTCCCTCTCGTGAAACAAGTTGCACACTCGCCACGTCCCGAAGTGGTAGCATCGGCACACAGTAGGTAGCCCGCTACCAGAGGAGCCGTCGCATGCCGCACAACGTCGTGTCGAATCAAGGCCGGATCGTCTGCTTCGTGTCCGCCATTGCGCTCGTCGGAGCGATTCTCTTACCGGTCTTCGCCTCTGCGACACCACCCAAACCGCTGAATGTCCTGTTCGTGGCGAACGGCTGGTGCTCCCAAGAGGACGATATCGAGAACCACTTCCTCGACCTCGGCTACGACGTGACGCGAATCAACGACCTCAGGGTCAGGGGCACGACGAGCTTCGCCGTGTACGATCTGATCGTGCTGACCGAATCCGCACCGCTCATGTCGGCCGCGGGGCTCAGCGCGATCAAGGCGTCGGGCAAGCCGGTGCTGGTGGTGGAGTCGTGGACGTTCCTGTACGCGTACCGGCTTGGGCTGACAACGTCGCCGATCGCCCGCCTCTCGGAAGGGAACACGGTCACCTCGCTGGTGGAGGGCTACACACCGTTCACGAGCCACGTCGGTGCCGAGGCGCTCGTGCACCAGACGCCCGCCTTGATCTTCGGTGTCAACCCGGCGCACGTGAAGTCAACCGCCGTGCCGCTGTACCAGAGCACGGGCTGCATGCCTGGGTTGGCGTTGTTCGTGGACTACGCGAAAAAGATCGGCGTGACCGGCATCTCCGACACGGGGAGCTACACGGTCGATGCGTGGAAGATGTTCGACATTCTGGTGCAGCAGATCGTTCCCGCGCCGCCGGAGCGCGAGACGATACAGGAGGTCGTGCAGGCGTACGTCGACTCGGGATTACCGAGCTTAATCACCCAGTTTGAGCGGGATCTCCGGCAACAGCCGGATTCATGGATGCTCGAAGAGGTCGAGCGCGAGGTCTGGGCGACGACTGTCGAGTGGCGACTCGACGAGCTTTGGGACTTCACCGTTTCTCAAATCTATCAGATTTTCGGAAACTCCAGTTTCCCTGGACTCTTCTGGGTGGGCTACACCTCGCCGGAAAGGCCAAACGGTGCGGGTGCGAACTGGCTCCCGCTGATGACCCCATTTACGAGCGAGCACGAGTTCTGGTTCATGGGGCAAAACTGGGAGCCAGCCTTTCCTCATGCTGTAGCGGCTTCTCCATTCTACTGGTCCCAGTTCCACGCCGGCACGGATCTTGGTTTGGGTGCCAACGCCAAGCTGAACGGGCGGCAGTACTTCTACATGGGCGACACCTGGGACGTCGGGCCGAGCGTCCACAAATGGTCCGAACGGAAGTGCGACGTCACGGCGGGTGCTCGATGCGACGACATGATCGTCGTGTCGGGCGATCACGACCCGAGCGACGGCATCAATGCGATGCCGGTGCTGAACTACGAACCCGACGCGCCGGGATGGCGGTGGACTCCCGTCTCGATCCCGGGCGTGCACCAGGGCTTCTCGCCGCAACTCGATGACGATACGGCTGGTCTGGACTACTGGATGACGCCGGACGAAGAGCCGACCTACACCGCACCCACCGGCGCCGTCGTCGCGCGACTGCCCTTTGAAATTTTCGAGGGAACGTACTTCGCGGCGTACGTGCCGGTGCTCGTCCTGACTTACGGCACGGCAATGAAGCCGGACGGGTATGACGTGCTCAACGACACGAATCCACGAACGCGCCCGATGTCGTGGATGGGGTGCTCTCTCGATGGCATCACCTTCAGGGCGTGTTATCGGGACGACCTCGGACAGGTCGTGCCGTTCTCGGCAGACGTCGCTCCTCCGAGCGCCGCCCTCCCGGGGCACGCGGTCACGGACAACGATCCCGGAGCGCCGGCGCGGTTCATCCAGGTAGCAGCCGTCGAGGTGAACTCTTCCGATTTTGAAGGGTTCTGCGCGAGCGCGACGACCGCCACGGATATCTGCGACTTCGCCGACTCGGGCGGAGGGCTGCTCCTGTACGGATCGGGCAGGCCGTACCGGAAGAGCGGTCTGTTCCTCGCGTTCATACGCCGCGCGGACTTCGGGCAGGTCGGCCCGGCGGGTGTTCCGATCGTGAACTACTGGACCGGCAGCGGCTGGTCGTTCGACGAAACCGATGCCGTGCCGTTGAAACAACCGATTGGCGAGGCCCCCCCTTGCGACCTATGGCCGCAACCGAACTATCAGGAGGATATCCTGACCCACACGGACGGTTGCTGGCCCGAGCTTCAGGGCTGGGACACCCCGCCCGTGTTCGGCGAGATATCGGCACGGCTGATTCGCTCAACTACGGATCCGTTGGGATCGAAGGTAATTCTCCTCGGTAGCAACGACTGGAGTGTGCTGCCCGACTATGGAAACAATCTTCGGTGGGTCTATGGGTGGAACATGTCGCTCAGCGAGCCGTGGGGGGACGACTTCGTCACCACCCCACCGTATACTACGAATACCGCGGGCTACGGCCCCTACATCATCGACGAGTTCAGCGATAGCACGTATCCAGGGTCGGGGCCCGGTAGCGACATCGTTCTCTGGCACACGATCTCCGTATGGCAGGGCACGGTGGACACTCCCTACGGAGTCTACACGGGCAGCGAGGTGATCCCGTGGTGAAGAGCCTCGCGCAGGTTTTGGAAGCGGCTCTAATCTCGGTGCTCGTTGGTTCGTGCGCGGGCAATGGGACGGCCGACGATGCGGGCACAGACTCCGAGGCGGACGGCGCCGTCGATTCCGGCTCGGACGCGAGTGCAGACGCGGATACCGACACGGACACCGGGTACGGCGAATCTGCGATCTGGATGACCACAGGCGGTCGGCACACCTGCGCTCTCGTTGACGGCGGTTTCCTCAAATGCTGGGGCGACTGGCATTTCGGCCAGCTGGGCTACGGGGCCGTTCTGGACGACGACCCCAGCGCGGACGTCTCCCTTCCGTCGACCTTGCCCTTCGTGGACGTTGGGGCATCCGTTGTTCTCGTCGATGGCGGTGGCCTCCATACATGCGCCGTTCTCATCGACGGCAACGTCAAGTGCTGGGGCTACGACGGCTTCGGTCAGCTCGGAGTGACGGTTCCGCCCGAGAACGGCGATACGCTGGGGCTCATCGACGTGCCGGCCGACTACTCCGCCCTCTACCTTGGCGGATCGGTCATCGACGTGAGCGCGGGCGGTAGCCACACATGTGCCCTCCTCGACGGCGGCGACATGAAGTGCTGGGGGGACGGTGAGTTCGGTCAACTCGGCTACGGCTCGACGGGAAGCGTCGGCGATCCATCCGCGATCGCCGCGGTCGAGCTCGGAGACGCTGCCGCCCAGGTCTCATCGGGAGCAAGACACACCTGCGCCGTGCTGAGCGGCGGCGACGTGTACTGCTGGGGCGACGGCCAATACGGCGCGCTCGGGTACGGCAACACGGAGGACGTCGGCGACGACGAGCTGCCCGGGGATGTCGGCCCGTTGGATGTCGGTGGACCGGCGGTACTAGTTTCGTGCGGCTACTACCACACGTGCGCCCTCCTCGAGATCGGCGAGGTCCTCTGTTGGGGGCTCGGAGATTACGGTGCGCTCGGTTTCGGCAACACCGACACCATCGGCGACGACGAAACGCCCGCTTCTGTGGGACCGGTCGATGTCGGTGGCACCGTCGTTCAAGTATCGGTCGGCGCCTTCAACACGTGCGCGCTCATCGAAGGTGGTGGCGTGAAATGCTGGGGATCCGGGGGCGGCGTCCCGCTTGGGTACGGGAACACCGACAGCGTGGGAATAACGAATGTCCCTGCGGACGTGGGAACCATCGATCTCGGTGGACCTGCCGTTCTCGTCGACAACGGCTATTCTCACGTGTGCGCACTGCGCGAGACCGGCGAGATCTTCTGTTGGGGCGCAGCAGACAACGACTTGGGCTACGGGGCGACCGACGACATCGGCGACGACGAGACGCCCGCGGACGTCGGGCCGGTGCAACTGTTCTAACTCTCAGCCGTCTCGTGCGCGGCCGTCACCGGCGGCGCGTCGTGCCCGTTGCCATCACCTTAAAGGTTTCGGCCTCGAGTGTTCCGCGGTCTTGCCGACGGCAACAGAACCCACCGTGGCGCTCACGGCGGCGATGTGATATCCACCGCGCCATGAGCGACGACGATCCCAGCGACGAGAAGAACCCCTCCGCGCGGATGGAGGATCCGGCGCGGCGCTTCGACCGGATGGAGCGGCTCGTCGGGCAGGCGGCGATGGAGGCGCTCGCCCGTTCCCACGTCATGATCGTCGGCGCGGGCGGAGTGGGGTCGTGGGCCGCGGAGTCGATCGCGCGCTCCGGCGCGGGCCGGATCACCGTGATCGACTTCGACACGGTGTGCATCCGCAACTTCAACCGCCAGCTCCAGGCGGTGACGGGCGCGATCGGGCGGCCCAAGGCGACCCTCCTCGCCGAGCGGCTGCGCGCGATCAACCCGGTGGCGCGCGTCGACGCGATCGACAACCACTTCAGCGAAGAGACGGCCGACGCCATGCTCGCCGAGCGGCCTGACTTCCTGATCGACGCCATCGATCACATCACGTCGAAGTGCTTCCTCATCGCCACCTGCAAGGCGCGCGGGATCCCGTTCGTCGTGTCGACCGGCTCCGGCGGGCGGCTCGATCCGACGCGGGTCCGGGTGGGCGATCTCGGGACGACGGACCTCGATCCCTTGGCCCGCGCGCTGCGGAAGATCCTGCGCGAGAAGCACGGCTTCCCGGGCGGCAAGAAGAAGTTCGGCGTCACCGCGGTCTACACGACCGAGCCGGCGTCGCCGCCCCGCGAGGACGTGCGCGACACGAGCTGCAAGGCCGGGTGCCTGTGCCCCCAGGGCGAGAACGACTTCCAGAGCTGCACCAAGAAGAGCGTCGTGCACGGCACCGCGTCGTTCGTGACCGGCGCGCTCGGCCTGGCCTGCGCCGCGGTGGCGGTGCGGCACCTCATCGGCGATCCCGTAGCGTATTGAAGCCGCGCCTGAGAACGCGTGGACGGTTCTACTCGTTCTCGAACAACGATCTCGGCAGGCCAGACTGGCGAATGATCGAAAGCAGTGTGCCGACCCGTAGCACGGGATGATCCGGCACGGGCACCGTGACGGTCGTCGAGGCGACGCGCTTCTGCATGACGACGTGACTCCCCTTGCGCCGAACTTCGATGAACCCGTTGAGGAAGAGGATTCGGCAGGTCTCCTTGCCGGAGAGCACACGGAGCCTACCCAACGGCGATCTCCATGCGCGTCACGAACACCTCGGAGTGCAGGCGCGAGCGGACCTCCGCCGCGTCCGCCGTTTCGAAGAACAGCTCCACGGCCTCGACGAGGTTCCGCCTCGCCGCTTCGACCGAATCGCCCTGGCTCGCGACATCGAGCTCCGGACAGAGCGCGACGTACCCGTCGCCGTCCCGCTCGATGAACGCGGTGAGCTGCATCTTTTCCATTTGCGACCTCGATTCCTCGAACCGCGCCGAAAATCGGCGCCAGAAAGGAGGATACCACATATGCTCTATGAACGAGGTGCCCATCCCCGAAATGCGGACATCGACCTACTCGCTCTTCTGCTCCTTGAGCAACTGGCGATCGAGCCGCCTACCGCATACCGCGCACACCAAGCTTCTCGAGCGCGCCGCCGTCGAGCCGCGCCCTTAAGACGGGTATCGGGTTCTACCGGAGCGAGAGGCTCCAGTTCGTGAGGACGCCGGTGACCGTGCCGCTCGTGGTCAGGAACAGGGTCCAGGTGCCGTTGCCGTCCTCGCCCACGAAGTCGGCCAGGTCGCCCTCGGGCTGGTACATGCCCTCGCGGTCCCCGCTCGAGCCGAAGATGGATGCCGCCGCGTCATCGGCGAAGATCACCGGGCCTATGTACTCCGCAGCGCCGCCTTCCTCACCCACGAGCACCACGGAGGTGGCGTCCGGCGAGGTCAGCGTCACCGTCAGGAGATCGGTCGGTGTGAAAGTCGAGTCGAAGTACACCTCGACCTCTGTGAGCGAGGTCGGCGCGTCCGCAACGGTGATCGCCGACGTCCCGGGCGCGGCATCGCCGAAGGTGCCACCGGACAGGAACCGGTACCGCGTGATGTCGGTGTCGTAGTAGTACTCCACGACGTTGGAGAGGACCCCCGTGTCGCACACGACGTCGAAAGTCACGGCGCTCAACAGCTGCAGGTTGGCATCGCGCAGCCCACGCAAGTGGTGTACCAGGCCGGCGGGCGTCGGGTACAGGGCCTCGGAGCGCCCGGTGTCGTCCGCATCGTACCAGCCCCAGCTGCTGAAGCCGTCGGGCATGGAGTACGAGAACATCTCGTCCATGTACATGTCGGCGCCAACCCAGCTGTTCGTCTGCGCGTAGCCTTCGAAATCCGAGTCCGCGGCCTCGAAGTAGCTCATGTCGACATTTTCTCCGCACCCGAAGTCGTCCAGGCTGACGAAGATGTGCCGGTTCGCCGGAGGCACGACGTCGGTGACCCGCGTGAACTCGTACGTCTCCACCCCGGCATCGGCCGGATCGCACTCGAGGGTCAACGACAGCTCGTCGTCGGCCACCGTGATGTCGCAGACGTCAAACGGCGAGCAGTCGTTGTACTCGCCACGCGTGAAGGTGATCACGCCGTCCGCGATCACGTAGTTGCCGAGCGCCGCGGTGCAGCCCGCAACGGAGTCGTCCCACGCGAAGACGCGGTTCCAGTCGGCTTGCTCGCGATCGCCGAGCCGGAGGGTGCGGCCGTCGTCGTCCACCCAGGCGCCGAGCTCGCTCGCCGTGTCGGCGTCCGTGTCCGTATCGGCATCCGTGCTGCCGTCCGGACCGCCGTCCGCGTCGGTGTCGGTGTCGGTGTCCGTATCCGTGTCCGTGTCCGTGTCCACGTCGGTGTCCGTATCCGTGTCCGTGTCCGTGTCCACGTCGGTGTCCGTATCCGAATCCGTGTCCGAATCCGTGTCCGTGTCCGAGTCACCACCGTTGCCGCCGTCGTCGCCGCAGCCGCCAATCCCCAGCCCGGCGGCCAGAAGCATCGCGAAGAGCACAAATAGAATTCGTTTCATTTTTTCACTCCTTGGTTTGGTCTCATTATGACGATGCTCGCCATACCCCATTAGTTCCGAAGAGGAAAGAACATTGCTTCTGCGGAATCCGGGCCGCCGTCACCTACTCGCCCTTCTGCTCCTTGAGCAGCTTGCGATCGGTGAGGCCGCAGGAGATGGCGAGCAGCTCGGCGAGGTTACCCTGCGATCTCTCCACACGCCTTGTCCAGGAGATCGCGCACACCGAGACGGCTCGCCCATGTGTCGAGGTAGCCACGATCGAGAGCTTCGCCTTGGATGCGGAGCACTCCCACGGCATCCCTCCACTGGCGCTCGGACACGCCTCCTCCCATGCGGAACCAGACGAGCTTGTGGAGCAGCGTGTCCTCGGGGCTCGCGAACACGAGCTCGACCTGTGCGCCGACGTCGCCGACGCGCTCCCTGCGGGCGCGGCGCAGCTCCTCCTGGCACCAGTCGTCGTCCTTGGCGACGAAGACGTCGACCTTGAACATGGTCTCCAGGTGAACGACATTGAACGTCCCCTGTCGGCGAACGGCATCGCGGATCATCTCCTCGTCCACGTAGAATTCCGCTTCGAGCGCGGCGACGAGGCGCGGGGCATGGGACGCGTTGAGCGATGCAACGATGTCCGCGTCCTGCGTGGCGCGCGGAACTCCGTACAGAGAGCTTGCGATGGAGCCACCCACTGCGTAGCGCACGCCGAGCTTCTCGAGCGCCACCGCCACGGCGGCAGCTGCGTCCAGCGGATCGCCCCTCACAGCCACGTGCCGGTCTCCGGATCCCAGCCGAACGCACGGCGCATCGTCTCGGGGTCGAGCCAGCGCGCCGCGACGCGCAGATCGATCTCGCGCTGATCCGCATTCGGGTGCCGCCGCCGCTCGTCGACCTCAACGAGGGCGAGCAGCGCTTTGTTCAACGCGCGCACTCTGTCGAGCTTGGCGGCGGGCGGCATGCGTCGGTACCCCTCCGCGACGTACGCCTCCACCACAGGCGATGTGTCACAGACTCGATCCGCTGCCGCGTTGGACTCGCTGGAGCCCTGAGGATCCGATGTGCGCGCATCGCTCATGCGAGGAATCATACAGCACAGGAATGCGCAGCGCGACTCACTCCGCCTTCTGCTCCTTGAGCAGCTTGCGATCGGTGAGGCCGCAGGAGATGGCGAGCAGCTCGGCGACGTCGAGCTGGCCCTTGGTGTCGTAGAGATCCTTCGCCTTGAGGCCGTCGGAGAGCATCGTCATGCAGTACGGGCACGCCGACGCGATCGCGTCCGGGTCGGCCTGCATGAGCCCGTCGACGCGCAGGTTGTTCACGCGCTTGTCCGCGTCCTCCTCCATGAAGAACCGGCCGCCGCCGCCGCCACAGCACAGGCCGCGCTGCCGGCTCGCCGCGAACGAGGCGAGCTCGAGCCCCGGGATCGCCTCGAGGATCCGTCGCGGCGCGTCGTACACGTCGTTGTACCGACCGAGGTAGCAGCCGTCGTGGTAGGCGACGCGCTTCACGATCCGCTCGGCGGGCTTGAGCTTGCCCTCGGCGACGAGCTTCGCGAGCAGCTCGGTGTGGTGGATCACTTCCCACTCGGCGCCGAACATCGGGTACTCGTTCTTGAACGTGTTGAAGCAGTGCGGGCAGCCGGTGATGATCTTCTTGACGCCGAGCTCCTTGAACGCCTCGACGAGCCCGTCCGCCATCATGCGGAAGTTCGACTCCGACCCCGCGCGTCTCGCCGTCTCGCCGCAGCACGGCTCGTCCGCGCCGAGGTACCCGTACTTCACGCCCGCCGCGTCGAGCAGCTTGACGAGCGACGTCGAGATCTTCTTGGCGCGATCGTCGAAGCTCGCCGCGCAGCCGAGGAAGAGGAGAACCTCGCACTCGTCCGCGTCGAACGGCTTGACCTCAATCCCCTCGGCCCACTTGTCGCGGTCCATGGAAGAGATGTTCCACGGGTTCGCGTTCGTCTCCATGCCGCGCAGCGCCTTGCCGAGCTCCGACGGGGGCTCGCCGCGCGACTCGACGAGATCCCGGCGCAGCCGGACGATCTTGTCGACGTAGGTGATCATCACCGGGCACTCCTCCTCGCACGCCCGGCAGGTCGTGCAGCTCCACACGATCTCCGGATCGATGATCTCCGGGACGAGCGGCTTCACCTCGCCCTTGCCCGAGACGAGCTCGCCCGACCGCGCGTACAGGCTGTCGCGCATCGCGGTCATGAGGCTCTTGGGCTTGAGCGGCTTGTTCGTCTTCGCCGCCGGGCAGTTGTCCGTGCAGCGGCCGCACTCGGTGCACGAGTACATGTCGAGGAGATCCTTCCACGTGAAGTGCTGCAGCGCGCTGACGCCGAACACCGGCTCCCCGTCGCCCGTGTCCTCCTCCTTGAGCACCTTCTCGATGGTCTCGTCGCGCGGCAGGCGGCCCGGCGGCTCGAGGTTCGAGAGGAAGACGTTCGGCAGCGACGTGACGACGTGGAAGTGCTTGCCGTACGGCAGGAGGTTCAGGAAGAGGAGCACGAGCCCCGAGTGCGCCCAGAAGCCGATCGTGCCGAGCGTCTCGACGACCTTCGGATCCATCGTCGAGAACAACGAGGCCGCGACCGACGCGAACGGCTCGCGCCACTCGAACCCGGTCACGCCCTCGAGCGAGAGCTGCCAGCCCCAGTAGACGACGTCGGCGACCATCATGACGATGATGATGAGCAGGATGAGCGCCGCCTCGAACGACGCGGTCAGCCGCGCGGGCCTGAGGACGACGCGGTGCAGCAGCGCGAGCCCCGCGGCGCAGAACACGACCACCGTGACGATGTCCTTCACGAAGTGGTAGGCGCCGCCGAGGCAGCCGTGCGGATCGAGGAACCACAGGTTGAACCCCTCGTCGAAGCCGCGGCCCCACAGGATGAGCGTGTTCACGAGCAGGACGAGGAAGCCCCAGAAGATGAGCATGTGGATCGGGCCCATCACCTTGTACTTCGGGAGCTTCTGCTGGAAGAGCGCGACGCGGATCATGCGCCCGAGGCGCGTCCCGAGCCTGTCGAACCGGTCCTCGGGCGCGCCGATCCGGAGGAGGCGCCACTTGCGGTAGGCGGACACCCCGAAGGCGCCGAAGGCGGCGGCGAGGACGACGGCCATGACGATTGGACCCATGCGGGAGCTCCTTTCGATGAGTATCGGTCGGGAAACACTATCGCCGCGAAGGAGGGGGCCGGGACATGATGCACGTCAGCCCCGGGGTGCGGAACGCGCCCGCGCCTACTTCGGGAGCTTGGCCTCGAGGAAGGCGCGCAGCTTGATGAGGTTCTTCTCGTCCTTGGAGAAGCCCGGGGACTTGTACTCCTTGACGAAGATCGCGACCTCGTTCGCGAGCGCGCCGAGGACCCCTTCGTCCTCGACGATCTCGTCCACCGTGCGGCCGCGCGCCGCGCCCTTGCGCAGGTCGCGGACGTACTTCTCGAGGCGGTTGTAGAGGTCGCCGTCGAGGAACTCCTTGATGAGCTCCGCGTCGTTGCCGAGGCGCCCGAGCCGCGTGATCGCGTCGCCCACGTTGCCCATGTCGGCGTCCAGCGCGTTCTTCGCCGCGAGCCGCACGACGAACGCGTCATCGAGGTACCCGATGTCGTCGATCCCGTCCGGGATGAGATCGAGCGACTTGAACAGGTAGTTGATGCCGCCCGCGAGCGACTTGCGCGCCTCGACTCCGGCGGCCGGGTTCTTCAGGATCTCGAGCAGCGTCTGGACGTCCTCGTCCAGCGTGCGCAGCCAATTCGGAAACACCTCGAGATACTTCACGTTGTTGTCGGTCATGGCCGTTCTTCCTCGCTTTGTTGGGTCTATGGAATACCCTTGATACACCGAAAACGGGCGGAGTGGAACAGTTGGTGGCAGGGTGCCCCTACCGGGCCCGGACGCGGGTACCTTTGGACTCGCCGAGGGCTGCGCGGTAGACGGCGTCCTTCTCGGCCATCTTGTAGACGACGACGTCGATGCCGTTCTCGCGGCACAGGGTCGCCGCGGTGAGGTCCATGACCCCGAGCTTGCGCTCGATCATCTCGTCGACCGTGAGCGTCTCGAACCGCACCGCGTCCGCGTGCCGCGCCGGATCCTTGTCGTACACGCCGTCCACCTTGGTGCCCTTGAGGAGCAGCGCGCACCCGAGCTCCGCCGCGCGGAGCGCCGCGCCCGAGTCGGTGGAGAAGAACGGGTTGCCGGTGCCGCCGGCGAAGATCGCGAGCGCGCCGCCGTCGATCGCCGCGAGCGCCTCGTCGCGCAGGTAGGCGCGGCCGATGGGGCCGAGCGGCCGGGCCGTATAGAGCTCGGCGCGGGCGCCCTGCCGTCGCACCGCGTCGCGCAGCGCGAGGCCGTTGATGACGGTGGCGAGCATCCCCATCTCGTCCGCGGTGACGCGATCCATCCCTTTGGCCGCCTTGCCGAGGCCCCTGAAGATGTTGCCGCCGCCGAGCACGACCCCGGCCCGCGCGCCGTCGCCCATCGCTCGCGCGAGCTCGGCCGCCGCGGCGGCGAGCACGTCGGGGTCCAGCCCCGAGCCGCTCGGGCCCGCGAGCACCTCGCCGGACAGCTTCAGGATGACGCGGGGACGCGGCATGGAGGACCTTGGGGGCGCCTAGGCCTTGCCGCCCGTCATGGCGGCGACCTCGGCGGCGAGATCGTTCGACCGCTTCTCGATCCCCTCGCCGACCTCGTAGCGGACGAACCTGCGGATCGTGATCTTCTCGCCGGTCGTGCCGGTGAGGCCGTTCACGAGGTCGCCGACCGTGATCTCCGTGTTCTTCACGAAGAGCTGATCGACGAGGCAGTTCTCCTTCTGCCACTTGGCGATCTTGCCCTCGACGATCTTCGGCGCGATGTTCGCGGGCTTCCCTTCCTCGAGGACCTGCGCCGTGAAGATCTCCCGCTGCCGATCGACGTCCGCGCTCGGGATCTCCTCGACGCGGACGTACGCGGGGTTCATCGCCGCGACGTGCATGGCGACGTCCTCGCAAAGCGTCTTGAAGTCGTCACCCCGCGAGACGAAGTCGGTCTCGCAGTTGATCTCGACGAGCGTGCAGATCCGGCCGCCGTCGTGCACGTACATGCCGATCTTGCCCTCGGCGGCGATCCGTCCGCCCTTCTTCGCCGCCTTCGCGATCCCGCGCTTCTGCAGCTCGACCACCGCCGCGTCGATGTCGCCGTTGGTGTCGGAGAGCACCTTCTTGCAGTCCACGACCCCGGCGCCCGTGCGCTCCCTGAGGTCCTTGATCATGTCCATCGTGACGTTTGCCATCAGTCGGCTCCTTTTCGAATCGACCTACCTCTTGCCGTCGGAGGGTTCCTACGCCCCCGCGCCCTTTCGTCCGGTCGCCGCGCGCGGCCGCCGCGCGACCTCCACCTTCGGCCCGGCGCCCATGGGTTGGGAGACCGCCGCGCCCTTCACGACCTCGCGGCGCTTCTTCGAGCCCTCGATGCACGCGTCCGCGATCTTGCCGGTGACCAGCTTGATCGCCCGGATGGCGTCGTCGTTGCCCGGGATCGGGAGGTCGATCGGGTCCGGATCGCAGTTCGTGTCGGTGAGCGCGATCAGCGTGATGCCGAGCTTCTTGGCCTCGGCGACGGCGATCGACTCCTTGTTCGGATCGACGACGAACACGGCCGCCGGCAGCTGCGTCATGTCCTTGATGCCGCCGACGAACTTCAGGAGGCGCGCGTGCTCCTTGTCGAGCTTCAGGCGCTCCTTCTTCACGAAGCTGTCGTAGGTCCCGTCCGTGCGCATCGTCTCGATCGTGCGCATGCGCTCGATGGTGTTCTTGATGGTGCGGAAGTTCGTGAGCGTCCCGCCCAGCCACCGGTTCGTCACGGCGTGCATGCCCGCGCGCTCCGCCTCCTCCGTGATCACCTCCATGGCCTGGCGCTTCGTGCCGACGAACAGCACCTGCCCGCCGCGGGACACGAGGTTCACCACGGTCTCGTACGCCTGGTTGAAGAGCTTCTGCGTGAGCCGCAGGTCCACGATGTGCACGCCGTTGCGCACGCCGTAGATGTAGCGCCGCATCTTCGGGTTCCACCTCTTCGTGTGGTGGCCGAGGTGGACCCCGGACTCGAGGAGATCGCGCAGGGAGACGACGTCCGCCTTCTTGGCGGCGCCCATCGCCTCGGATATCCCGTGCTCGGTTGCGGTTTCGGTCGTTGGGGTTGGCTCGGCCGAGCCGGCCTTGACTTCGTCTTCCATTTTCCCTCCGGGTTTTTCGGACGACGCGGCGTTCGCCGTCGTCCACCTCCGCCCTTTCGCCCGAGCCCGACCCCTCGCGGGGCACCCGGGGCTCGGCCGCGGATCGCTCCGCGGACAGGGCGTGGGTATTCCCTCGGCACTTCGCCGAGGGGCGCACTACGTACCACGGCGGCCTTTTCGGGGCAAGTCGGTTCGCGGTTTCGGTTCCTGACGGCTCAGGCGCCGCGAACAGCGCGGATCGCGGCGGCGTAGTCCTTCGTCCCGAACACGGCGGTCCCGGCGACGAGCACGTTCGCGCCGGCGTCGGCGACGAGCCCGGCCGTGCTCGCGGTGATGCCCCCGTCGACCTCCACGTCCACGGCGTGCCCGGCGCGCGCCGCGGCCCGGCGGGCGGCCTCGATCTTCGGCACGACCGCGGGGATGAACTTCTGCCCACCGAAGCCGGGGTTGACCGACATGACGAGCACGAGATCCGCGAGCTCGAGGACGTGGTCGAGCGCGTCGATCGGGGTCGCGGGGTTGAAGGCGACGCCCGCGCGCGGCCCGAGATCCCGGATCTCCTGCAACGTCCGGTGCAGGTGCGGGCACGCCTCGGCGTGGACCGTCAGGAAGTCGGCGCCCGCGTCGGCGAACGCCGCAATGTGGAGCGAAGGCGACTCGATCATGAGGTGCACGTCGAGCGGGAGCTTCGTCGCGCGCCGCACCGCGCGGACGACGGCCGGCCCTATCGTGATGTTGGGCACGAACCGGCCGTCCATGACATCGACGTGGATCCAGTCCGCGCCGGCGGCGGCCACGGCCGCGACCTCTTCGGCGAGCCGCCCGAAGTCGGCCGCCAGGATGGACGGGGCGACGAGCCGGTTCATTCCGTCACTTGGCCCGACGAGGCTTTTCCTGTCAAGGGTGTTCATTTTTCAAGAACCGCAACACCGTACGCGTGGAACGTAGTATTATCGCTCGATCAAAAAACGCTGCGAAATGGGAGGTGCGTTATGAGAAAGGTTTTGATCTTCGCGGTCCTCGGATTGTTCACGACCGCGCTCGCGGCCGCTTGCGGCGACTCGGCGCCGCTCCAGCTCGACGGGGGCACGGACACGGACACCGACACCGATACCGATTCGGATTCGGATACCGATGTCGACACGGATTCCGACACCGATTCGGACACGGACACCGATTCCGATACCGACACGGACTCGGATACCGACACGGACACGGACTCGGATACCGACACGGACACCGATTCCGACACCGACACCGACACCGACACCGATACGGATACGGACACCGACACAGACACCGACACCGATACGGACACAGACACCGACACCGATACGGACACAGACACCGATACGGACACTGAACCCCTAGGCGGTGTCGACTGCGACGCCCCGGGCATCGCGCACGAGGGGACGAACTACGGCGACTCTACGGGCGATGCGAACACCTACTCCCCGGACGGCTGCAACAGCAACGGCGGCTCGGACGAGACCTGGTCGTTCACGGCCGAGGCGGACGGCGACTATACTTTCGTGATGGAGACGGACGGCTTCAACCCGGTGCTGATCCTCTGGGCGGATTGCGGGGTCACCTTCGCCGACTGCGAGAACCCGTACGGCGGCACAACCGCGACGATCACGGTCACGCTCGCGGACGGCGACACGGTCTACCTCACCACCGACGACGACGATCTCGACGGCACCGGCGGGGAGTACACCCTCACGGTCTCGCTCTACGAGCCGCCGTCGCTCGACGTCACCGGCCCGGGCACGGTGCCGACCGACCTGGTCGGCATCCCGTACCAGGAGGGCGCCCTCGGCACCCCGCTCACGGCCGATGTCGCAGCCGACCTCCTCTACGCGGGCGACGTCGAAGCGGGCAACGAGCTCGGCTGTAACTCCTTCCCGGCAGGCTCGTTCGACGGAGCCATCGCGTTGATCTACCGGGGTACCTGCAACTTCGACGTCAAGGTCGGCTTCGCAGCCGACGCCGGCGCGATCGCCGTGATCGTCTACAACAACGCGGGCGACGGCCTCATGACGATGGGCGGCACGGGCGCGACGATCCCGGCGGTGTTCATCGGCCAGACCGACGGCGAGGCGCTCGTCGCCTGGTGCGGAGACCACGCGGACGCCACCGCGATCATCCGCCTGTAGCGCAGCTCCCCCCGAAATCCCGTTTCGACACACCCGGCCGCCTGAATCAGGACCGAACGAATGTCGATTTTTCGGACCGTTCCACGGTGTTCGGTTTACTCTATTCGGGAGTTTCGATAACTGACGGTCCGTTCAAGGGAGGTATCGGATGAAAATCAGATCATCTTTGGCCCTGGTTTCGGTTCTCGCGATCGCAGCTCTCGCCATCGCCTGCGGCGATTCGCCTCCGTCCTCGTTGATAGACGGCGGTGCGGACACGGATTCCGATGCCGACTCGGACTCGGACGTCGATTCGGATACTGATTCCGATTCCGACACCGATTCCGATTCCGACACCGACACCGACACCGACACCGATTCCGACACCGACTCCGATTCCGACGCCGACTGCGCGGGTACGGAGTCGATCGAGCTGCTCGTGGCCGACGCCGTGATCGCGGAGCCGATGGACACGCTGGAGAGCAGCATGGGCGAAGGGACCTACTGCACGCCGACCGAGGCGAGCAACGGCACCGCGACCTGGGCCGACGTCGAGATCCCGTGCGCCGGGACGTGGTACGTGATCGGCCGCGTCTTCGCCCCGAGCGACGCGGCGGACTCCATGTACCTGACGATGGGCGACCACGCCGAGATCGTATGGGACTTCGAGCAGTGCGATCCGAGCTCCGCGTGGGTGTGGGATCTCGCGTCCGCCGCGGCCGCAGACGAGGCGGAGTGCAGCCAGGAGCTGATGACCGATCCCGCGTCGTTCGACTTCGCCGCGGGCGAGCTCGCCGATGTCGTGCTGCGCGCCCGCGAGTACCAGGGCGGGGGCTACAACGCGGCGGTCACGCGCCTGATCCTCGTCACGGATCCGGACTTCGACCCGGATCTCGCCGGCATGGGCACACTGGACGTGACCGGGCCCGGGACCGTGCCCGACGCGCTCGTCGGGATCCACCACGAGGCGGGCCAGATGGGCGTTGAGATCACGGGGGACGTCTCGGGCGATCTCCTCTGGGCGGGCGACGTGGCCGCGGGCAACGAGACCGGCTGCGACGCGTTCGCCGCCGACGCCTTCGACGGCGCCGTGGCGCTCGTCCAGCGCGGCACGTGCAACTTCGAGCAGAAGGTGAACAATGCGTCCGCCGCGGGCGCGATCGCGGTGATCATCTTCAACAACACGGGCGACGACTACATCACGATGACGGGCGGCGCGACGACCGTCCCGTCCACGTTCGTCACGCAGACCGACGGCGAGGCGCTCTCCGACTGGTGCACGGATCACGCGGACGCGACGGTCGTCATCCACCCCGCAAGCTGACCCGCCGATCCCGAGCGCCCCTCATGAACAAGAGAGCCTTCGCGCCCGCGCGCGCCGCCGTCATCCCTTCTTGATCTCGAACCTGTTGCCGTTGGCGTCGTCGATGAAGGTGACGAAGCCCTCGCCCTTGGGCACCCTGAGGACGGGGAAACCCATCGCCCGCGCGCGATCGGCGAGCGCGTCCGGATCGGCGACGTCGAGGCAGACGTGGGGGATGCGATCGCCCGTGCCCTCCGGCGCGTCGCGGAAGAAGATCTCGAAGACGAGCCCCGCGCCCGCGTAGTTGCGCTTGTCGATCGCGCGGTCGATCCCGAACAGCTGCCGCATCAGCGGCGCGGGAACCGTCCCGCCGTCGGCCTTCTCGAGCCCGAGGAGATCCCGGTAGAACCTGTCGGCGTCTTCCTCGCGGCGGCAGCAAAGGCCGATGTGGTGGATCCGCATCGCTCCCCTCACGCGACCCGGTCGCGGGGCTCGCTCGAGGGCGGACTGTTCTCCGGCGCTGGCATCATCCGATGTCGCAGGTACTCCGGCGCGAGATCGAAGCCGTTCTCCCAAACGATCGTGTCCATCGCCACGCTGAACCTTCGGAACCTTTCGCGGTCGGCGAGTTCGCGCACGATCTCCCTGTGATCGGTGGTGACGAGCGGCTCGAGATCGACGCACCCCGCCGCGCCGTCGCTGAACGCGACGCGGATCCTGTAATCGCCTTCATACGCTGCGTTCGTCACGGAGAGCATGCCGCCACCTCGCGCCGATTATACGAGCGGCGCGATCCGTTTCAAAGTGCCTGTCTCGGCAAGGGCGGCCCAGCACCCGGCGAGCTCGGATCGATGGAGGCTCGCCCACTCGAAGACGAGCGCCGCGACGCGGGGCGGGAGCTTCCCCTCGACCATCATCATGTCGGTGATCCGGAACACCGCGCGGTGCTCGTTGTACTTGGCGTGGAAGTGCGGCGGTGAGTGGTCGTTGAAGTACATGAGGATGGAGATCCCGAAGAAGCGGGAGATTTCTGGCATCGTGTGCTCCCTTCGCGGGCCTTGCCGGCGGGAGCAACCTCTGTGCCACCATGAAGAATCTATAATCTCGCGCTCTCTCGCAGAACAAGGCGGCGGGTTCGGCGGCGGTTGGCGACGAACAATGGCGGAATCGCCGTCCCCGGATTCGCGAGGACGCGGTATTATCGGCCGGCATGCGGCGTCGCCCTGATTCGCTTCTGTCTCGACGCACAGGCTTTTCTGCCGGTGAATGGAGAAGTGATGCGTGGAACTCTTTTCCTTGGGAGTGTGCTCGAAGGGCTGTGCGTCTTCTGCGCGACGTCGTGTAGCACATCCACACCGGCGGGCGTCCCGGACTCTCAACGCACCGGTTCGAGCAAGAAGGCAGCGTCTCACGATATCGCTTCAGAGGAATACGCGAAAACCGCCACCGGCGCAGCCACTCGTGGTGACGCCGGCCCCGGCCCCGTGACAGCGAGGTCGGGTGTGTAGCGCTGCCCGGCGCCAGGCTCGGCGGCATCTCTCGCCCGCCCCGATAGGCTTTCCTGTTACGCGCCCATCCCGTTCGGCTTGATGATGACCTTGATCGCTTCCTTCCCTTCGATCACGAGCTGGAAGCCGCGCGCGGTCTCCTCGAGCGGCAGGCGGTGCGTGACGAGGGAGTCGACGTCGATCTCCCGGGCGGCGAGGAGCCGCATCGACTCCGCGATATCCGGCGGCCCGCAGTAGTACGAGGTGAGGACGCGGATCTCCTGCGTCCAGAACGCGTTCACCGGGAACACCACCTGCTTCTCGGGCCCGGGCACGGCGAAGAAGACGATCGCCCCGCCCTTGTCCACCGCGGCCCACGCCTGCTCCACGGCCGGAAGCGCCGCGGTGCAGAGGACGACGGCGTCGGCCTTTCCGCCAAAAAACTCCGCCACCAGCCTGGGGACGTCTTCAGCGGCGGAGATCGTCAGGTCGGCACCGAAGTCATTCGCGCGCTCGAGCTTCTTCGGGTCGATGTCCGTCGCCGCGACCCGGCAGCCCTTCTTCTTCGCGAGCTGGATCTGGAGCAGGCCCGACATGCCGCAGCCCAAAACAAGCACCGACTGCCCCGCGCGCAGCCCCGCGATCGCCTGGGACCGGACGGCGCAGGCGAGCGGCTCGACGAACGTGCTCTGGTCGAAGGAGATCGACTCCGGCAAGGGATAGGCGCCGCGCTCGAGCAGTACCTCGGGGACGAGGATGAATTCGGCGAAGCCGCCCGGCAGGCGCTCCTTCACCGCGGAGCACTGCGGGAAATGCCCGTCCGCGCAGTACTTGCACTCGCCGCAGGGCACCTTCGGCGCGATGAACACCCGATCGCCCGGCCGGAAGCGCGTCACGCCGGGCCCGGTCTCGACGACCTCGGCTCCGATCTCGTGCCCCTGGACGAGCGGCGCGCGCGGCAGCCTGTACCACTCGACGATATCCGAGCCGCAGATGCCGCAGGAGATCACCCGGACGATCATCTCGCCTTGACCCGGCCGCCCGAGCGGCTGCTCCTCGATGCGGATATCTTTGTTGTTGTACCAGACGGCGACTCTCATCTACCGCTTCTTCTCGTCGAGCTCGGCCTTCAGCGTCTCGTAGAGCTCCAGCGCGCGCTCGGGCCTCTCGTTCGCGTGCACGACGGCGCGCACCGCCCGGAGCATGGCAACCGGCGCGTCGCTCTGGAAGATGTTCCGCCCCATGTCGACCCCGGCGGCGCCGCCCTGGATCGCGTTGTGCGCCATCCTGAGCGCGTCCAGCTCCGGCATCTTCTTGCCCCCGGCCATGACGATCGGCACCGGGCAGGAGGCCGTGACGGTCTCGAAGCCCTCGTCCACGAAGTAGGTCTTCACGAACGTGGCCCCGAGCTCCGCGCACATGCGGCAGGCCAGGCGGAAGTACTGGGCGTCGCGCTTCATCTCCTTGCCCACGGCCGTCACCGCCATCACGGGCATGCCGTGGCGCAGGCCCAGGTCGACGAGCTTCGTCATGTTGTGGACCGAGCGGGTCTCGAACTCCGATCCCACGAACACCTGGACGCCCACGCCGCACGCGTTGAGGCGCAGGGCGTCCTCCATGTCCATGGCGATCTCCTCGTTCGAGAGATCCTTGAGGATGCTCGGGCCGCCGCTCGCGCGTAGGACCGTCGGCTTCTGGATCTGCGGGGGCACGAGCGAGCGCAGGACGCCGCGCGTGCAGAAGAGCGCGTCGCAGTGGGGGACGAGCGGGACGATCGTGAGGTCGATGCGCTCGAGGCCGGTGGTCGGCCCCTGGAAGTAGCCGTGGTCGACCGCGAGCATGACCGTGCGGCCGGTCTCGGGATCGAAGGTGCGCGAGAGGCGGTTCTTCATCCCCCAGTCGTACGAGCCCGCGCCCTTGAGCGGGAACGGCGCGTTCGTTTGGGGAACGTCGACGTGGTACTGCTTCTCCTTGGTGCTGAAATCGGCTTCGGGCATGTGGGTTTCTCCTTGAATACGATCGACGAACTCCGAGATTAATCCACTGAACTCGAGTAAAAGACAACCTGCTCGCTGCAAAGAGATCACTCCCCGTCGCCAGCCGTCTTCTTTCTCCGCATCCACGATCTCCCCGAGCTCCAGGAAACCCGATCTGCTACGGCTCGCCGAATCCGATGGGGCGTTTCGGAATGGCGGGTGGCGCCGCGAGCTCGCAAATGGCGTCGAAAACCACCCTGAACTGAGCCTCGGTCCGCTGCTCGAGCGCCGCGAGCTTGCGGGCGAGCTCGGCGTTGGCAGCGAGCATCTGGCGAAGGCGGACGAACGCGCGCATGATCTCGATGTTCACCTGGACAGCACGGGCGCTGCGCAGCACGCTCGACAGCATCGCCACCCCGTGTTCGGTGAAGGCACGCGGCGGTTTGCGAGCCCCGCCCCAACTTGATCTTCCAGTTTGGAATATCAAATCCCGGGACTTGGCGGCGGCCCGGCGGACGCCGCACGAAATCGCCGCCGGCAGAACCCGCGTACACTAAAATCGCGCCTGGCCCGTCGAGGGGGTGGAGGGCGATGACGCGGGAACTGCCAGCGGGGAAGGAAGCGGCGCAGCGGCGGCTGGAGCGGGCGTACCGGAGCGAGAAGCCGCGCTTCCTGGCCCGCCTGCGCGCCGCGGGGCGCACGCTGGAAGAGGCCGAGGATCTGGTCCAGGACGTCTACGCCGAGACGCTGGAGCGGCTGCCCCTCGTGGCCGGGATCCGCAACTTGCCGGCCTGGATCAACTCGCTCGTCACCCGGCGGCTCATCGACGCCTGGCGCCACGACCGGGTGCGCGTCGCCTCCGGCGAGACCGACGTGGCCGAGGAGACGCTGCGGGAGATCATCGCCGGCACCGGCCTCAATCCCCTGGACGGCTTCGTTCGGGCCAGCCTCTCGGACGCCCTGAACGACGCCCTGCGCGCCCTCCCGCCGGCCCAGCGCAAGGTGGTGGAGGCGCAGGTCTTCGGCGGCCTGACGTTCCGGGAGATCGCGGAGGCGACCGGCGAGAGCATCGACACGCTGACGGCCCGAAAGAGGTACGCGCTGCGCAGCCTCTCGCGGGCGCTGCGAGACTGGATCGACAACTGAACGGAGCCGGGCTCGCCCCGGAGGAGGTGCGCGATGGACGAGAAGACGTGCGGCGGCAAGAAAGGCGGTTGGGACTCGGACTCCTGGTGGGAGGAGCGGACGCTGCCCGAGAAGGTCATGCTCGGGATCGGCTTCGGCGTCCTCGGGATCGGTGCGCTCTTCCTGTTCGGCTGGGTGGTGATGCTGCTGTGGAACTGGCTGATGCCCGAGATCTTCGGGCTCAAGCAGGTGACCTACTGGCAGGCGTGGGGGCTGCTCGCGCTGTGCTGCATCCTGTTCAAGAGCTGGGGTTCGTGCGGGAGCGCCCGCAACGGCGACAAGAAGCGGAAGCGCCACCTGCGGAAGTACCTGCGGGAGGAGCAGCGCGCGGCATGCGAATCGCATGACGAGCCAAAGGCTCCGGCAGCGACCGTGTGACGACGATTTCGCAATCGCGCACTCCGGCGCCCGCCGCCATCCGCCGCCGGAACCGCCGCTTCGATGACGTGAAGACCGCGTTTCTCGCCTCCCGGATCTGGCATTGATATTGCTCGAGCATCTGCCGCCATGCTGGACAAATACACCCATGTGTGTAAATTGCAATGAAGCGGCGCGATCTGGAGAAGCGGCTCGTCGCGCTCGGCTGGTGGCTGAAACGCCACGGAGGCAGGCACGACTACTGGACCAACGGGTCCGAAGAAGAAGCGGTGCCGCGGCACGCGGATCTGAACGAGAACCTCGCACGGAAGATCCTGAAGTCAGCCGCGGCGAGAAGGGGGTGACGATGCGCTTCTCCGGCAGGGTGTGGAAGGACGGCGTGACGTGGCTCGTGGAGGTTCCCGCCCTCGACCTGATGACGCAGGGGCGGACGCGGCGCGCGGCGCTCGCGATGATCGCCGACGCCGTCGAGGGGTTCGTGGACCGGCGCGGGTTCCGCGCCGAGGTGCACGACGGCGGTGACGGCATCGAGGTGGGCTCCGGCGACGCCGCGGCGCTTACCGCGCTCCTGCTCCGCCGCCGGCGCCAGGCGAGCGGTTTGACGCTCGCGGAGGTCGCGGCGAGGCTCGGTGTGCGCTCGCACAACGCGTACGCCCGCTACGAGCAGGGCCGCGCCGTTCCAACGATCGAGAAGCTCGTCGAGCTCCTTTCGGTCGTCGACGACGGCCACGATGTTGTGATCGGTAGGAGCGTCGCCTGATCAGTACTTCCGCTCGAAGCCGAGCGCCTTGTCCATCGCCGCGACCACGGCCATCGCCGAGTCGGGCCGGTTCTCGGGGTTCTTCTCGAGCATCTTGAGCAGGATCCCCTCGAACTCGTCGTTGACCTCGAGGTCGGGCTTGAGCTTGCGGATCGGCGGCGCCGGCTCGCGGATCCGCTTGAGCAGCGACTGCGCGACGTTCTCGTCGTCGAACGGCACCTTCCCGGTGATCAGCCGGTAGAGCATCATCGCGAAGCTGAAGATGTCGGCGCGGTGATCGACGGGCTTCGCCTGCCCCTGCTCGGGCGAGAGGTACTTGATCGTCCCGACGACGATCCCCTCCATCGTGAGGCGCGCGCCGCCTATCGACTCGGGGCCGATCGCGAACCCGAAGTCCGAGAGCTTCGGGATCACGCGCCCGTCGGCCGTCTTGTGCAGGAGCACGTTCCCCGGCTTGAGATCCCGGTGCACGAGCCCCATGGCGTGGATCGCCGCGAGGCCCGCCGCGGCGCCGCGGGCGTACTCCATCACCTCGGCGACGGGCAGCGTGCCGCCCGAGTCCTCGAGCAGCTCGTCGAGCGGCTTGCCGTCCACGAGCTCCATCGCCATGAACGTCGTGCCCTTGTCGTCCGTGCCGAAGTCGAACACGGAGACGATGTTCGGGTGCTGCACGGCGCTCGCGAGCTTCGCCTCGCGTAGGAAGCGCGCCGCCTGATCGGGATCGCTCATCACCTCGTCGGACGGCACCTTGACCGCGCACTGCCGGTTCATGAGCAGGTGGTCGGCGCGGTAGATCGTCGCCTGGCCGCCGCGGCCGATCACCTCGATGATCCGCAGCCGGTTCCCGACGATCCTGCCGACGAGATCCTTCGAGTCGACCCGCGCCTCGCGCAGGAGCCCCGGGAAGCGCGCCCGCACGGCCTCGATTGCGCCGTTCACCGCGGCGCGGAAGTCCTTGATGGAGATGTTCTTGTCGAGCGCCACGCAGGAGGCGAGCTCGCGCGGCAGCGTGGGGCACGACTCGAGCAGCCGCCGCACGTCGGTGAACAGCACGAACTGGAGGTAGTCGCGCGTCGCGGTGAGCCGCTGGACGAGCGCCGACGTCTGGTCGATGCCGTAGCGGAACGCATCGACGAAAACGATCTTGATGTGCTCCTTGTTGATCGCCTCCTCGACGTCGTCGAGCTCGTTCCGCTCGATGACGTTGGCGACCATCGCCGTCTCGCGGAGCACGCGGGAGAGCAGCGCCTGCATGAGCGGATCCGCGTCGACGTTGAGCACGTTGAGGAGCAGCGACCGCTTGAGCGCGTCCGACAGGAGGTTGTTGTCCTGTAGGAATCCGATCCCGCCCGAGGTGAGCCCCATCAGGAGCGAGTCGCGGGAGAACGGGTTGTCCGTGGGATCGAAGACGTGCGCGAGGTGCTTGACCCAGGCCTTGATCACCTCCTCGTCACCCGCCGGCACGTCGAGCCCCGCCTGCTCGAGCTCGCCGACGATCATCTCGCGGGTGAACGCCCGGGCGATCAGTCTCAGGGCTTGCGGCGGTAGATCGAACTCGGCCATCGGGATCCTCCGTGACGAGGCTACTCTACCAGCCGCGCCGCGGAGTTGAAAGACGCATCGGATCCGAGTTCAGAACCGCCAGACGCGCATCCAGTTGATGAACATCTGCCGGTCCGCGTCGCTCCAGACGCGCACGGCGGCGAGCACGTCGAACCGCTCCCACGGCCCCTCGCCGTACAGGTTGAGCAGGAGAAGGCCGGCGTGGTACGCGGCCGAGCCCTGCCCGCGGGACGAGCTCCACGCGTGGAACGCGGCGGGATCGAACGGGTCGAGGCCGACGGCGCCCTTGAGGCAGGGAAACCTCCGGGCGAGCGAGGGGAGCCTTTCGGCGACCGGGAGCTCTCGGCGTTCGTAGGCGCGAATGGACGTGACGGTCATGGATCACCTCCGGGCGATGAATGCACGCCCCCACTCCAAGAGAGTGTTCCATCTCCCGGGCCGGCACAAATTTTCAGGTTACTCCTTGCGCATCTTCAGGAGCTGGAGCTCCTGCTGCGCGCGGGCGAGCTCGGCCTCGATCCGCTCCTTCTCGCGCTGAAGCTGGTCGTTCGACTGGCGCAGCCTGTCGTGATCGCTGGCGGGCACCGCCTGCCCGCGCGAGGCGATCGACACGGTCTGGAAGCCCGCGCCGCGGCGCCCGGGCACGCCGAACCCCGCGGGGGCCGGCGGCACGGACGAGCGGCCGTCGGAGATCTGCACCGGCCCGCCCCCCTTCAGCTGCTCGAGCTCGTCCCGCGTCTTCTTGTGCGCGACGCGCTCCATGTCGAGCTGCGCGAGCGCGAGGTCGAGATCCGGGCTTTCCGGAGCGTCGACGGCACCGGCCCGCGTCGGCAGCGGCGGCGGCTTCACGCGGGTCCTCGCGGCCTGCTTGAACCGCTCGAGCTCCTGCCCCAGCTCTTCGGCCTCCTGCTTGAGCCGCGCGATCTCCTCCCCCGCCTCGGTCATCTCGCCGGCGACCCGGCCGAGCTCGGTCGCGGCGCGCCCCACCTCCACCTCGGCCTTCCTCTTGGTCTCCTCTGCCTGCGCGGCCTTTTCCTCCGCCTCCGCGATCCTCACGGTCGCGGTCGCGAGCGCCTCGTCGAGCCGCGCCCGATCGGCCCGGAGCTGGTCGGCGGTCTCGGCCGCGCGGGAGGCGTCCGGACGCGCCCGGCGCCCGAAGAACATCCCGGAGAGCCACATGCAAACGCCGCCCGCGAAGATCGCGAGCACGATCACCACGAACAGCGCGGTCATCGCCCACCTCCGACGATCTCGGCCCGGACGATCAGCCCGTCGACGGCCGGATCCTGGGCGCTGCCGGTCTGCACCTGGCGCGCCGTGACGCCCGCGTCGGCGACGATCTTCTCCTTCACGACGTCCGCTGCGCGCTTGGCGCGCTTGGAGCTCTTGTTCGGGCTGTTGACGCCCGTGAGCGACACGACGGCCTTGGGGTCGCGCGCGAGCACCGCGACGATGGCGTCGATCACCGCCTCCCCGTCGCCGAGCAGGGCGTAGTCGGCCGGAGCGAGCTCGATGGACCACGAGGTCTGATTGGATTCCGTGGCGGCCGGCTCTGTCTGGGCGGCCGGCTCTATCGGGGCGGCCGGCTCGACCGGGGCGACCGGCTCGACCGGGACGGCCGGCTCCGCCTTCGCTATCGGCTCGGCCGCGAAGGCCGGCGGCACGATCTTCGCTGCGGTCTCGATCGCCGCAGTCGGCTCGGGGCACGGCCGCTCGGCGGCGTACCTGCGCGCCATCGCGGGTACCAGGATGATCGCCGCGGCCAGCGCCGTGATCCCCAGGCCCGCGAGCAGCACGGGCAGGAGCAAGGATTGTCTTGAGTGGTTGGTCATGTCGGCTCACACGAGGATCAGGTGGTCGGCGCTCTCGGCCGGCCGGCCCATGATCGAGTTGTTCTGCGTCTCCCGCTCCACCGCGATGTCGAACGCGCCCTTGAGCAGCTCCGGAAAGTCGCGGGTCGCGTCGTCGAACTCCGATCGCGACAGGAAGAGGAGCGCCGTGCTCTGCTCTGCCACGACGGTCGCGGTCGAAGGTTTCCGCATCAGGAGGGAGATCTCGCCGAAGAGATCGCCCGGGCCGAGCGCCGCTACCTGGACGACGTCGGCCCCGTCTCGCTTCAGCACGCGCACGCGCCCCGAGACGACGAGGTAGAGGCCGCGGCCCTCCGCGCCCTCCTCGATGATCGTCTCGCCGACCTCGCGGAAGTCCGTGCCGAACCGCGCGATGACGTCGGGCCTCCGAAGGGGCGGCACGGGGGAGAGCACGGGGGAGACCCGCATCAGGTTCTCGAGCATGCGCGCGTGGCAGAACGCGACGAGGACGTCGCCGATCTTTGGGGCGCGGGCGGAGAGCTCCTCCATCGCCGCCTTGTCGGCGCGCAGGAGCACCGCGTGCGAGGCGGCGCGCACGTCCGCGGCACGGGGCACGCTCGAGACGAGCGACATCTCGCCGAAGAACGCGCCCGGAACGAGGCGCGCGAGCTCCACCTCGATCCCGCCGTCCCTGCGCGACACGACGACCTCCCCTTCGGCCACGACGAACATCGCGTCGCCGGCCCCCCCCTGCTCGATGATCGCCTCGCCCGGAGCGGCGATCTGCAACGCGAGCGCGCCGAACAGCTCCGCGATCCCGCCCGCGTCGAGCGCCGAGAGGAGCGGGACGTACGGGAGCGGCCCGCCCGCCTGCTCCGCGGCGAGCGCCGCGCCCCAAGCCATGGCCATGGCGTCCGCCCCACGAGCGAGGAGCGCCGCGCGATCGAGCTCCGCACCCCAGGCCACGGGCTCGGCCGCGGACGGCAGCGGGGGCGGCTCGATATCGACGTCGGAGATCCGCTTCGACCCCACGCCGTAGAGCTTCGCGATCTTCTCCACGAGGCCGGACGCGTCGCCGCCGAGCCGTTCGATCTCCTTGACGCACGCGAGGGCGAGGACCGGGCGCTGCGCCTCGGCCTGGGCCACCGCCGCGCTGCGCAGGTTCTTGAACGCGCCCGCGGCGTCGCCGAGATCGAGCGCGGCGAGCGCGGCGAGCCGCCACGCCACGAGATCCAGCGGGTTCTGCTCGAGCATGGCGCCGGCGATCCGGATCGCGCCCTCGGCGTCGTCCTCGCTGAGGAGAGCGCGCGCGGCCTCGTGCGAGCAGGTGGGCGGTGCCATCTCAGATCTCCTGTCGTTCGCCCGGGTCGGCGAAGGAGGACATTCTACTGGCGAAGGCGGCAAGGAGCAAGGCGACCTCAGCCCGCGATCCCGAGCGCGCGCAGCGCCTCGTCCGCCTGCCGCTCCCAGCCCGCGTTCGCCATGGGGCTCGCGGGGCTCGGGTGGAGCATCCGACCGACGCGGACGCCCGTCCCGGCGAGCGCCGCGGCGCACCGCTTCTCGGCGAACGCCCCGATCCCGACGGCGATCCGGGGCTTGAGCTCGGCCGCGGTCTCGACGAGAGCGCGATCGCACGCCGCGAACAGGCGGTCACGCTCGGCGAAAGGCAGCTTGTCCGGCGTCCGGTTCCGCCCGGTCGCCTCGAGGAACACGAGCGGGCAGTAGTTGACCACGAAGAACCGCGCGAAGAAGCCCGACGGCGATCCGAACCGCGCCGCGATCCACCCCCACAGCCGCGTGCCGCTCACCTCACCCCGGGTGCACGCGAAGCCCCGAATCGGCCGCTTCGGGTGCTCTTGCGCCGGCCTGCCGACCGCGCCCTCGATCCCGAGGAAGCCGCGGACCATCGCGACGTCGCCGAACGGCACGCCGGTCTGCGCCATGCCGAACGGGCCCGGGTTCATGCCGACGAGCAGCACCTCCTTGGGCGCGGTCCCGTAGCGCGCGAGGTACGCCTCGTGCGGCTCGCGGGCGTAGGCGAGCGGGTTGTAGACGTGCGCCACGGGCGGCCCGAACTCGAGCGCGTCCACCGCGGCCGAGAGCCCGCGGGAGGTGCGGACGAGGGGGTGCATCAGGCCTTCGCGGCCTGCTCGAGCTTCTTCAGAACGGAGAAGATGAACAGCGCCGACAGGACGCAGCACGCCACGAGGATCGCCCAGAACATCCAGAGCGCGACCTCCGCCCAGAGCAGCCCCATGAGGCCGACCGCGTAGTTGCCGACCCCGGTGGCCGCGAACCACCCGCCCTGCATGAGCCCCTTGTACTTGGGCGGCGCGACCTTCGACACGAACGAGATCCCCATGGGCGACAGGAACAGCTCGGCGATCGTGAGCGTGAAGTACGTGCTGATGAGCCAGTACGGCGAGATGAGCGACTCGGCCGGGGCCCGCACTTCGTCAATCTCGCCCGGGCTCAGGCCGATGAGGCCGATCGAGCCGACGACGAGGATCGTGAACCCGATCGCGGTGATCACCATCCCGATCCCGATCTTCTTGGGCGCCGACGGCTCCTTGCCGCGGCCGCGCAGCCACGAGAACAGGCCGACGATGACCGGCGTGAGGACGACGATGAAGAACGGGTTGAAGTGCTGGAACTTCTGCGGCGTGAACGGGTTGCTCGCACCGTAGGAGGAGATCCGGAAGTACGCGAGCGCGCCGAACCCGACGAGCGCCGCGGCGCCGATGGCCCGGGCGAGCGGCTTGCTCCCCGGCCGCACGAGGAACACGAGCCCGAGCACCGCGAGGAAGATCGGCAGGAGCCCGAACAGGTCGAACCAGATGTTCGTGAAGTGGCCCACCGAACCAACCGTGTAGTCGCGCGCGAAGATCGTCATCGCCGCGCCGTTCTGGTGGAACGCCATCCAGAAGAAGATCACGACGAAGAACACGAGCCCCAGCGCGAAGAAGCGCGACTTGATCTGCGCCGGCGTGAGCTCGACGATCTGCGCCTTGTGCGCCTCGCTCTTCGCCTTCTGCACCTCGGTCATGTCGGCGTGCTTGTAGTAGCGCCTGCACGTCCAGAACACGATCATGGAAACGACGAGGCTCACGCACGCGACGCCGAACGCGGTGTGGTACGACTCGCTCAGCGTGTCGATGTAGGTCTTGGAGAACTCGCCGAGGCTCCCGAACTGCGTCGGCTGCGCGGCCGCCAGCGCACCGAGCCGCTCGGCGACGCTCTCGTCTCCGGCGAGGTACTTGTGGGCGAGCGCCGGGATGTCCGCCGCGTAGAAGAGCCCTTTCTTCGCGAGGATCCAGTTGCTCACCGTGTCCGCGGCCGTGGGAGCGAACATGGCGCCGATGTTGATGCCCATGTAGAAGATGTTGAACGCGACGTCCCGGTTCTTGCTGTACTCGGGCGCGTCGTACAGGTTGCCCACGAGCGCTTGCAGGTTCCCCTTGAACAGGCCGGTCCCGAGCGCGATCACGCCGAGCGCGACGAAGACGAGCGCCGGCCCCGTGTCCATGCCGCTCGGGATCGCGAGCAGCCCGTAGCCCGCGAACATGACGACGAGCCCGATGCTGATCGTGCGGCCGTACCCGAGGAACCGGTCGGCCAGGAACCCGCCGACGAGCGGCATGAAGTAGACGGCCGCGAGGAAGATCGCGAACGTCTGCGTCGTCTCGGCCGCGGTGAAGCCGTACTTGGCCTGGATGAACAGGGAGAAGATCGCGAGCATGGTGTAGTAGCCGAAGCGCTCGCCCATGTTGGCGAAGAACGCGACCAGGAGCCCCTTGGGATGTCCTCTCAGCACGTTGCCCTCCTTGTCCCCGCGGGTCGGAGAGCCGCAGATTAGCAGAGCCCGCGGCCGAAGACACCCCCCGGCGGCGACGAAGAATCGGCCGCCGCCGCGGCGCCGCCTCCGAGGCGTGCGCCGGGATCCCGATCGACGACGCGGGGTTGTGGTAGCGCCTACCCCAGCCGCGGCGAGTGGGCGCCGCAGGAGTCCAGGTCGGACAGCTCGCGGTTCGCGCGGGTGTAGAAGCCGTGCTCCTGGAGCGCGCGGAGCTTCGGCCTGATGTTCTCCTCGATGTCGATGAGGAAGAACCCGGGGAACAGATCCTTGTGCGCGCGGATGAAGTCGAAGAACGGCGCGTGCTTCGGCTGCACCAAGACCGATCCCACCTGGCAGACCTCGTGGCCCGTGATCATGTACTCGGGAAGGAGCTCGCCGCACATCTCCGCCTTGGCGAGCCGCTCCTTGGGGAGCGACTTGTACAGCGCCGTCTGCGGCAGGAGGCACAGGAGCGACGGCAGGATCCGCGCGCCCATGAGGCGAAACGAGATCATCTGGAACAGCGACTGGTAGAACTCCTCCATCGTCTCGTCCGGGTAGCCCCAGATGAAGAACGTGTCGACCCGCGGGAAGAGGCGCGTCGCCCTGGACACGACGTCGATCGCCATCTCGGGCGTGAACCCCTTGGTCGTCTTCTCGAGCATCGACGCCGCGCCGCTCTCGATCCCGAACCGGATCTCGAGGCAGCCGGTGTCGGCCATGGCGCGCATCATCCCGTCGTCCGCGAGGTCGACGCGCGCGAACGCCTTCCACTTGACGTCGAGCCCGCTCCTCGCGAGCGCGTCGCAGAACCGCACGACCGCCTGCTTCGACGACACGAAGAACTCGTCCTGGAACAGGTACAGCTCCACGCCCGCGGCCTCGTGCAGCTCCCGCATCTCGGCGACGACGTCCTCCGGCGAGCGGAAGTGGCACTTGTGGTTCCACACCGGCGCGACCGAGCAGAACGAGCACTTGTACGGGCAGCCGCGCGACGAGATCATGCCGTACGCGTCATAGGTCGCGAGGTCGACCTTGTGGTACGCGGGCCGCGGGATGCGGTCGAGATCCTCGATGCGCGGCGGGGGCTCGTTGCAGGCGATCGTGCCGTCGGCGCGCCGGTAGAAGACGCCCGGCACGGCGGACACGTCGCGGCCCCTCTTCAGCGCCTCGACGAGCTGCACGATCGCGTTCTCAGCCTCGCCGTGGGCGATGACGTCGATCCACGGGAACCGCGCGAGCAGCTTCTCCTCCACCGCCTTGGCGCCCACGCCGCCGAGCACGATGGCGCGATCCGGGTACGCGGCCTTGAGCCGCTCTGCCGCGAGGATCGTGAACGGCAGGAGGTTCGCCATGCACGAGAGGCCGATAATCGGCGCCGGGTCCGCGCAGAACGCGACGAGCGCGTCGAGGTCGAACGGATCCTCGGCCGGGCAGCTCTGGTAGTCGCGGAAGTCGACCTCGTGGCCCGCGCGCTCGAGCACGGTCGTGAGGTAGAGCAGCCCGAGCGGCAGGTGGAGCTCCTTGTCGTACGCATCCGAGTACCGGACGAACAGCATGTTCAGGTTGACGAAGGTGATGTCGGCCATGAGCTACTTTCTTTCCAGATCCTCGGGATCGAGGTCGGTGAGGGCGCCGCCGCCCGCGTAGGTGTCGGTGTCGGTGTCGACCGCGCTCGCGTCCTGACCGGCGTCCGCGTCCGTGTCGATGTCCGTGTCGATGTCGTTCGCTCCGCCCGCCATCACGGCGTCCTGACCGTCGCAGCTCATCGCCGCGGTGCCCGCCGCGAGCGTCGTCGCGGCCGCGGCCACGAGGGTCATGAACTTCCGCTTGCGGGGATTCGACGCGTCGATCCTTCCGATCATCGCCTCGAGCGCAGCGCGCGGTGCGGCCTCGAGCATCGCCTTCTCCGACGGACGGAGCGCGACACCGAGCGTCGCGATCGTTCCGGCCCGATCCGCGAGCAGCCGCTCCCGGAGATCCGGATCCCGCGCGGCGAGGTACAAGAGCTTTTCGAGCCCGACCGGCACGCGCACCGTCTGCGCGAACTTGCCGCGCCGGCCGATCGATCCGCCCACGAGCGGATGGCCCGCGCCTTTGCGCCCGTCCTCGCTCATTTCCCGTCCTCGGTGTCGCTCGCGTCCGCGTCGACGTCCGGCCCGACCCCGGCATCCACGCCGACTTCCGTTTCCGTGTCCACGGTGTCCGTGTCCGTGTCCGTGTCCGTGTCGGTGTCCGTGTCCGTGTCCGCGTCCGTGTCCGCGTCCGTGTCCGTATCCGTGTCCGTATCCGAGCTCGCGTCCATGCCGGCGTCCGTGTCCACGTCCGGCCCTACCCCGCCGCAGCTCACGCAGCTCATCGCGGCGGTGCCCGCCGCCAGCGAGGTCGCGGCCGCAGCCACGACGTTCATGAACTTTCGCTTGCGGGGGTTCGACGCGTCGATCCTGTCGATCATCGAATGGAGCGCGGCGTTCGGTGCAGCCTCGAGCATCGCCCGCTCCGACGGCCGGAGCGTGACACCAAGCGTCGCGATCGTTCCCGCGCGATCCGCGAGCAACCTGTCCCGCAGATCGGGATCCCGCGCCGCGAGGTACAGAACCTTCTCCAGCCCCACCGGCACGCGCACCTTCTGCGCGAACTTCGCGTGCTTGCCCGCGGTGCCGCCCACGAGCGGGCGCGCGACGCCCCCGCGATCATTTTTCTTCATCTCTTCACCTCGCTCCTTGACGCCTTCAACGCCCCGGCGTCGAGATCCGTCCCCGCGTCCGGATCGGCGTCGTCGGTATCCGTCTCCGTGTCCGGGCCGACCCCGCCGTCGGCGTAATTCATCGTCGGATCGTCGACCCAGTCGCACGCCGTGCCCGCCGTGCCCGCGGCGAGCGCCGTCGCGGCCGCGGCGACCAGGTTCATGAACCTCCGCCTGCGCGGGTTCGACGTATCGATCCTATCGATCATCGCCTCGAGCGCGGCTCCCGGCGCGGCCTCGAGCATCGCCTTCTCCGACGGACGGAGCGCGACGCCCATTGCGGCGATCACCCCCGCGCGATCCGCGAGCAGCCTCGCCCGCAGCTCGGGATCCCCCGCCGCGAGGTACAGGATCCGTTCGAGCCCGACCGGGATCTCGAGCTTGCCCTGCGGCGCGTGCCTGCGGCCCTTGCGCAGCGGCTGTCCTCCGACGATAGTGAGCGCAATGCCGTCCGGGCGGGTCTCGTCATCCATGTGAAGCCCCCGATCAGGAATAAGCGACTGACGATAGGTTAGATGATCCGCCGGGAGCGGGCAACGAAACAAACGCTACCGCAGCAGCACCCACACCCAGTTCGCGGCGAGCGCGGCGAGGAACGCAAAGAGCAGGACGCGCCCCTCCCGTCCGGCGAGCACCAACGACAGCCGGCGCCGGAGCACCGCGCCCGCGATCTCGTTGACCGCGACGGCGGCCGCCGCGACCGCGAGCAGGATCGCGAGCGGGTTCCACGCGAGGGCGGCGAGCACGTCGCCGCGCCCGAGCGCGAGCAACGCGCGTGTCGTCCCGCACATCGGGCACTCGAGGCCGAGCAGCTCCCGCCACGGACAGGGGAGCGACGGGAACGCCGCGAGCGATACGAGCGCCATGTAGGCCGCGGCGAGGAGCGCGCCGAGCGTCACCGCGACGTCGGGGATCCGGATCCTCCGGACCGGGACGACGGCGAGCCTCATGCGTACGCGGCGATGTTCAGGAGGATGTAGAGCGTCGAGACGACGATGTTGACGATGGACACGACGATGCCGCCCGTCGTGAAGCCGTAGCCGCCCTGCGCGCCGTTCGAGGCGCGGATCTGCCCGCGCGCCTTGATCGACAGGATGAGCCCGACGACGCCGCAAAAGAACGCGGCGATGAAGCCGGAGATCGCGAGGTTGTTCGGCGGCCTCTTTCCGCGGGTCGAGGTCTGGATCTGTCCGTCCATATTCCCTGCCTCCTGGTTCGTCGGGTCGTCGCGAAGATTCAAGCGCGGACGGCGCTGGCGGTCAAGCGATCCCGAGGTCGCGGATCGCCCCGAGGAGCGCCTCGTGGAGCGCGCCGTTCGACGCCACGATGCCGCGGTTCTTCTCGAGGGCGCGGCCGCACGTGAGGTCGATGGGGTGCCCCATCACGTCGGTCACCTTCCCGCCCGCCTCCTCCACGACGATCGCGCCGCCCGCGTGGTCCCAGATCTTCTCGACGTAGTCCGCGCTCTTGGGCAGCCGCAGGTACGCCTCGGCCTCCCCGCGCGCCACGACCGCGTACTTGGCCTGGCTGTCGAGCCGCACCGGCTCCGCGTCGATCTCGAGGAGCTCGGCGATGCGCGCGGCGTCTCCGTGCGACGAGTGCTCCTTCTCCACGGACTCGCAGAATCGCAGGCGCCTCGGATCGCCCTCGGGGCTGACGCGGATCCGGGCCGCCGGGCCCTCCCCGTAGAGCGGGCGGCGCGTCGCGCCCTCCCCGCGCACGGCCGTGAAGAGGACGCCGCGCGTCTCGGGCCTCTCTGGCTCGAGCGCGAGGTTCGGGCAGCCGAGCGCGCCGAGCACGGTCTCGCCGCCGACGACGAGCGCGAGCGAGATCGCGTACTGCTCCTTGCGCAGGAACCCCTTGGTCCCGTCGATCGGATCGAGCGTCCAGAAGCGATCCGAGGCGGCCGAGGCGCCGCCGCGATCGAGCCACGCGAGCACGTCGCGCTCCGCCGCGCCCGCCTCGACGCGGCCCACGGCGGCCACGAGCCGCGCGAGCATGCCGGCCTGCTCCGGCCTGGAGAGCTCGCCCGCGTCCTCCTCGCCGATGATCGAATCCGCGGGGAACGCCTCGCCGAGCGCGCGGCAGACGATCGCCTGGCTCCCGAAGTCCGCGAGCGTCACCGGGCTGCGATCCCTCTTCTCGAGCACCTCGGTCGTGATCCCGTCCGCGATCGAGCGCGTGAGCAGCGCGGCGTCGCGCACCGCGCGGATCGCCGCCTCCATCTCCTTTTGGTAGCGCGCCATGGCACCTGCCTCCGGGGGAGCTTACGCGGTTCGCCGGGGAGTTGCTACTTGTCGGTCGGGGTGACGCGGTGGATGCCGCAGCGGTAGTACTTCCCGAGCACGTCCGCGTCCTGGCCGGTCGCCGACACGCGGAGGTAGTACGTGGCGTTCGCCGAGATCGTGAGCGGCGCCATCGACGCGCCCGGGTAGCTGCTCCAGATGACGTCGGACTCGGGGCTCTCCGTCTCGGCCTGGAGCTCGGCGTCGGCCGCGCTGTGGATCGCGAACCGGGCGCCGACGAGGCCGGAGCCCGAGCGCGCCGCGCCGCACGCGAGGTTGAGCGTCTCGCCGGCGACCACGTCGAACGCGAAGTAGTCGACGTCGCCCGCGGGATCGATGTTGCCGAGGACGAACGTCGAGTTGCCGACCGTCGTCGCCTGGGGTGTGGTCTCGTTCGCGGTGGCCGCGGTGTCGTTCCCGCCGCCGGGGACCACGCCGCCGTCCAAGAGATCCGTCTCGTCCTCCTCCGGCGTGTTATCGGTCTCGCCGTTGTAGACGAGGATCGCGTAGAAGTCGTTGGCGCCGGGCGTCCAGTCGTCCGCGCCCACGACCTCGATGCCGACGACCTCGCCGGCCGCGATCGGGATGGACATCGACTCCGAGCCGAGCGCCACGTCGAGCGCCGCGACCACGTTGCCCTCGCCGTCATAGACGTTGACGACGCCGAGGTCGAGCGTCGAGCCGTGGCCCTGCACGCCCGCGCTGCCCGGACCCGACGGCCGGAAGTAGATCGTCGTCGAGATGTCGCCCGTCGGCTGCGTGAACGTGTAGAAATCGACGTCGCTCGCGCCGCCCGCCATGCCGTACAGGTTCGTGAAGGTGTCGGCGTTGGTGTCGCTCTCGCCGAGGCTCACCTCGGTCGCTGCGCCCAGCGTCTCGTTCGGCTCGCTGTCCATGGTGACCGAGTCGGCCTCGGTGTTCAGCGTGCCGCCGAGGAGGCTGTAGTCCCAGTCGGTGGTCGGCTCGGACGAGGCCTGACCCGCCCAGTGCTCCCAGCCCTGGACCTTCACGCAGTACGTGCCGGCCGTCGCGACGTGGTAGATGAGCGAGCTGTCCATGCTGAAGCGCGGCACCTCGTCGTCGGCCGACGCGAGCAGCACGGAGCCGTCCTCGTTGTACAGCTCGATGACCGGATCGAGGAAGCCCGTCGGCTCCTCCGTCTGATCGTCGGGGTAGATGTCGGTCCAGAGGAAGACCCAAACGTCCGCAAGCGACGTGAACGAGTAGAAATCCTCGTCTTCCGGGGTCTGGAGCGTCAGATCGCCCGAGAGGATGGCGGTTGCCGTGAGCTCGATCGGGATCGCGTCCGCGCAGCCCGTCGTGAGATCCCCGTCCGAATCGGAGTCGGTGTCCGTGTCCGTGTCCGTGTCCACGTCGGTGTCGGTGTCCGTGTCCGTGTCCGTGCTGGCGTCCGGATCGCCGCCGTCGTCGTCACCGCACCCGACCGCGAACGCCGCCGTCAGCGCGAACAGCAAGGCAAGCCCTCTCCACATCGTCATGATCCTCACCTTTCCTTCCGGGCGCACCGTCTTCGGATCGCCCAACTGGCGCGGCGCACATTCATAAGCGTTCGCCGCAGCGTTGTCGCGTGTTGTCGAGACCGGATCATACACGATCATCGCGCGTCTCGCACCGGGTTCCGACAGGTGGACGCGGCCGCACGGCCGGACTGTGACGCCAGCGCCACAGTGTGACGCCCGTGCCACGCGCGGAGGCCGAAAACCGCCGTATCCCGTGAGGGTGCGGCGTTGGCATCTCGGTTGCAAGGGACCCGTCCGTACGCAACGAAAGGAGCGACCCATGATCTCGAACGCCCTCATCCTGGCCGCCGGACGCGGCGCGCGCCTCGACCGACCGGGCACCCCGAAGCCGCTCGTGGACGTGGGCGGGGAGCCGCTCGTCGTGCGGCTGATCCGCCAGCTCGAAGCCGCGGGCGCGACCCGCATCGCGGTGGTCGTCGGCTACGAGGGCGCGGAGATCGCCCGCGCGCTGAGCGGCCGGCCCGAGGTGCACGTCTCCTTGGAGATCGTGGAGAACCCGCACTGGGAGACCGGCCAGGCGTCGTCGCTCCTCGCGGCGCGCGGTGTCATGAGCGGCCCGTTCGTCCTCGCCATGGCCGACCACGTCTTCGATCCGGCGCACGTCGCGGCGGCCGTGGCGCTCTCGCCGGACGCAGCCGGCGCCGCCGCGGTCGCGCTCGTCGACGATCGCCTCGGCGGGATCGCGGCGATCGAGGACGCGGTCCAGATCGCGCTCGACGGGGATCGGATCACGGCGATCGGCCGCCGCCTCGGCCGGTACGACGCCGTGGACGCGGGGCTGTTCGCGGCCACGCCCGCGCTGTTCGTCGCCGCCGCCGCGGCGAGGGAGGAGATGCCGGACGCCGAGCTGTGCGACGGCCTCGCCCTCCTCGCCGCCGAGGGACGCCTCGCCGCGCGACGCATGGAGGGCGGCTCCTGGGACGACGTGAACACCCCGGTGGCGCTCGTCCGCGCCGAGCTCCGCCTCCGCCGCGAGCGGCGCCAAAGCCGGATCGCCACCGGGCGCCGCTCCCATGACGAGATCGCGCGCCTCGACACGCGCGCCCTCGTCTCGGGCGAGAAGCGGGCCACGCGCGTCGCGATCGGCCGCGGCATCGTCGCCAGCCCCTGGACGACACCGCTCATCCCGGACGAGAGCGCCTCGTCGCCCTGCTTCGTGTTCACCGACGAGACGGTCCACGAGCTGCACGGCCGGCGGTTCGTCGCGGGGCTCCGGAAGCTCGGCTACGACGTGCAGTGCCTCGTCCTGCCCGTGGGCGAGGGGGCGAAGAGCATGGCGAACTACGCCTACCTCGTCGAGCGCGTCCTCTCGCACGGGGTCGACGAGCGCTCCGTGCTCCTCTCCCTGGGCGGCGGCGTGATCTGCAACGTCTGCGGGTTCGTCGCCTCGACGCTGTACCGCGGGCTCGATCTCGTCCACCTGCCGACCACGCTCATGGCGCAGTGCGACGCGGCCGTGAGCCACAAGCAGGGGATCAACGGGGCGCACGGGAAGAACCTCGTCGGCACGTACTTCGCGCCGCGCCTGGTCGCGGTCGACATCGACGCGCTCGCGACGCTCTCGGACGCGCTCATATCCGACGGCATGGCCGAGGTCGTCAAGCACGCGCTCGGCGAGGACGCGGCGTACGCCGAGATGCTGCTCGCCCACCAGGGCTCCGCGCGGGATCCGGACTTCCTCGAGGAGGTCGTCGGCCGCAACGTCGGGCTGAAGTGCGCGCTCATGGAGCGCGATCCGCACGAGAAGTGCGAGGGGATGGTGCTCCAATACGGCCACACGGTCGGCCACGCGGTCGAGCACCTCTCCGGGTACCGCCTGTCGCACGGCCAATCGGTCGCGGTGGGGATGATGGTCGCGGCCGAGGTCGCGGTGCTCATGGGCGCCGCGCCGCGCGAGCTTATCGAAGCGCACGGGACGCTGCTCGCGAAGTACGGGCTGCCGACGCGGATGCCCGAGGGGATCGCGGCGTCCGACGTCGTCGCGGCGGTGCGCTACGGCAAGCGCTACCTCACCGAGGGCACGCGGATGGCGCTGCTCTCGGGCGTGGGCCGGCTGTGGCGCGTGGACGGCGAGTACGCGATCCCGGTGTCGGACAAGCTGCTCGCCCAGGCGGTGGAGCTGGCCAAGGAGGAGCGCACATGGATGAGCGAACTGCGGTTGTCACGGGCGCCTCGCGCGGGATCGGCCTCGCGGCGACCCGCCGCCTCGTCTGCGCGGGGTTTCACGTCGTCGGCGTCGGCCGCGACGCTCGCGCTCTGAGGGAGGTCTCGGCCGCGCTCACCGGCCGTGCCGGGCGGTTCACGCCGCGCGCCGCGGACGTCTCCGACCTCTCATCGCTCTCGCGCGCCCTCGAGGATCTCGGCGCGGTGCACGCGGTCGTCGCCGCGGCCGGGGTCTGCCGGCAGGCGGGCGTCGGCGACACGGACGCGGATGACGTTTGGCGCGAGGTGATCGCAGTGAACCTCACCGGCGCGTGGAACACGATGCGGCTCGTGGCGGACAGGATGCCGCCCGGCGGCCGCGCGGTCTTGGTCTCTTCCGGGCTCGGCAAGCTCGGCCGCGCCGGCTATGCCGCGTACGCCGCGTCAAAGCACGGCGTGCTCGGACTGGTGCGATCGCTCGCGCTCGAGCTCGCGCCGCGAGGCGTCATGGTGAACGCCGTGTGCCCGGGCTGGGTCGACACCGACATGGCGCGCGCCGACGTCGTGTGCACCGCCGAGCGCGAGGGCGTGGCACCGGACGAGGTCCGCGCCCGCGCCGTGGCCCGCATTCCGCTCGGCCGTTTCGTCGAGCCTTCCGAGGTCGCGGAGCTCGTGACGTTCTTGCTCGAGCCGGGCGCGTCGGCGATAACCGGCGAGGCGTTCAACGTGTCCGGGGGCGAGTTCTGCGCATGACGATCATCCCGACCAGATCCGATCTCGCGTGCCTCGCGGTCGGCGCGGTCACGCGGGATCGCTACGGCGCCGCGGTCGAGATCGGCGGGGCGGCGTACTACGCGGCGCGCGTCTTCTCGGAGCTCGGCGCCGCCTCGTGCGTCGCGACGAGGACCCACCCGTCGCTGCTCGCGCGCGGCGAGCTCACCGGGATCGACTGCCGCTGCCGGGCAGGCGACGACGCCGCGCTGTTCATCAACACGTACGGCGAGAACGGCGCGCGCTCCCAGTGGGTCGAGTCTGCGGCGCCCGAGATCGAGCCCGGCGATCTGCCGGACGCGTGGAGCGCGCCCGACGCGCTCTTCCTGTGCCCTGTGCTCGGCGAGGTGCCGCTCACGCCGTGGCTCAACGCGACCCGCGCGCGGTTCGTGGCGCTCGGCGTGCAGGGGTTCCTCAAGACGGCCGGGCCGGGCGCGCCGGGATCGCGGCGGCCGGTCGTGCGCGCAACGTTCGATCCAGCCCACGAGCTCTTGTCCCGCGTCGACGCGGCGTTTCTCAGCGAGGAGGATCTCGCGCTCGCGAGCCCGGATCTCCTCGATCGGTTGCGCGCCTCGGTCGGCTTCGTGGCGCTGACCCGCGGCGCGAAGGGCGCGAGGATCTACCGCGACGGCGGGGTCGCGGAGATCGGGATCTATCCCACGACCGCGGTCGATCCCACCGGCGCCGGCGACGCGTTCGCGGCCGCATGCCTCTTCGCGTTGGCCGCGGGCGAAGATCCCCTGGATGCGGCGAGGCTCGGCGCCGCCGCCGCCTCGATCGTCATCGAGGGGATCGCCGGCTCTCAACTGCACCGCGTGGGCGAGGCTCTGTACCGCGCGCGGAAGATCCCTACCGCCGCCGGGCGGTGACGCAGGCGAACGGGATGGTGAGCCGCACCTCGCCCTCGCGGTCGGCGATCGCCTCGAGCCGTTCTTCGAGCTCGGCGAAAACCTCGTCCCGCTGGTCCGCGGGCGCGAGCTCCTCCCACGCCGGGAGGAACGCGAGCCGGATGAGGAAGTGCCCGAGCAGCGCGCCGCCGCTCGCGAACCGCATGGAGAACGACGAGAGAGAGACCTCGGGGCGCTCGAATCCGGAACGGTCAAGTAGCGCGAGCACGTGCTCGACAGGCTTGCGCTTCTCGTGGATGTGCGCCGCGCACGCCGCGATGGAGGAGTCGAGCCCGCGCCGCGCGAAGATCGCCTCGAGCTCGCGGTAGAGCTCGGCCATCGACTCGGGCAGGTTCCACGTGATCGCGAGCTGCGCGCCCGGTCTCGCCACGCGCCCGACCTCGGCGAACGCCCGATCCTCGTCGCCGACGTTGTTCAGCCCGTTGTTCGAGATGACGAGGTCGAAGCGCGCGTCCGCGAACGGCAGCTGCTCGGCCGAACCGCGCAGAGGGACCACGCCGTCGAGACCCTGCACGCCGATCTTCCGCCGCGCGCGATCGAGCGCCGCTCTCCAGACGTCCAGGGCGATCACGCGACACCCGGGGCCGAGGCGGTTCGCGAGCTCGATCGCCGGGTAGCCGGTCCCGCAGCAGACGTCGAGCGCCGTGATCCCGCGGCGCAGGATCACCCGCTCGAGCAGCGCCGCGCCGAAGGGCGCGGACCAGACGGGCGCCTCGTCGACGACGTCCGCGACGGACGGATCGGACAATTCGACGGGGCGCGGCGGAGCTCCCCGATCGCGGGTTCGGCTCACGCGCCGCCGCCGAGGATCGCGTTCAGCGTCTCCTCGAGCGCCTGGATCCTGAACGGCTTCTCGAGGAACCCCGCCAGCCCCTCGCCGCCGAAGAGCCGCGTGGCGTGCTGCTCGTTGTAGCCGCTCATCAGGACGACGCGAACGCCCGACCGGATGCGCTTCATCTCGCGGAACGCGTTCAGGCCGTCCATGCGCGGCATCGTGAGATCCAGGATCACGCAGTCGATCTCGTCCGCGTGCGCCGCGAAGAGCTCGAGCCCCGCCCGGCCGTCGGCCGCGACGAACGCCCGGAAGCCGAACCGCTCCGCGAACGCCTCGCAGAGGGAGCGGATCGTCGCCTCGTCGTCCACGAAGAGGAGCGTCCCGTTCCGCCGCCCGGACCGCGCGGAGGGCGCGCCCGCCCCCGTCTCTTCCCCCGCCTCTGCCGGCCGGCCCGCGGGGAACGCCACGCGGATCGACGTGCCGCGCCCGACCTCGCTCTGCACGAAGATCGCGCCCTTGTGACCACGGACGATGCCGAGCACGACCGACATGCCGAGGCCGCGCCCGGTGCACTTCGTCGTGTAGAACGGCTCGAACAGCCGGCGGAGCGCCGCGCCGTCCATGCCGCTGCCGTCGTCCGTGACCTCGATGAAGACGTACATTCCCGGCTCGGGCTTCTCCGCGAGCTGGCTCCGTCCGAGGGCTTCGTCGTCGTACTCCGCGGTCCCGGTCGTGAGCGAGATCGTCCCCGCGCGATCGCCGATCGCCTCGGACGCGTTCGTGACGAGGTTCATCACGACCTGCTGGATCTGGGCCGGATCGGCCTCGACGCGCGGAAGCGCCGCGCCGAGGTTCACGACGAGCGCCGCGCTCCGCGCCGCCGAGCTTCGGACCAGGTCGGCGTTGGCGCGCACTACCTCGTTGAAATCAACCGGCTTGACGACGAACCGGCCCTTGCCCGAGTAGGCGAGCATCTGCCGCGTGAGATCCGCGGCGCTGTTCGCGGCCCGGATCGCGTTCGAGATCGACCCGCGCGCCGGCGAGTCGGGCGGCAGCTCCTCGAGGGAGAGATCCAGGTTGCCGAGGATCGCGGTGAGCAGGTTGTTGAAGTCGTGCGCGATGCCGCCCGCGAGCACGCCCATGCTCTCGAGCTTCTGCGCGTGCAGGAGCCTTCGCTCGATCTCGCGGCGCCGCTCTTCGGCGAGCCGCCGCTCCGTGACGTCCGCGAACATCCCCGCGACGCACGCCTCGCCCTCGAGCTCGACGAGCGCGACCGCGATGTCCGCGTAGAAGGTCGAACCGTCCGCGCGCCTGCAAAGGAGCTCCGGCGCGAGCTTCTCGCGGCCGGCCAGCATCTCGGCGAAGTGCTGGTGCACGGCTGGCAGCGCGTCCGCGGGGTGCAGATCGTCGATGCGCAGCCCATGGAGGGCGCCCGCTTCGTATCCGAAGAGGCGGCAGAACTCGGGGTTCGCGAAGAGGCTCGTGCGGCTCGATGCCTTGACGATGATGATCCCCTGCGGCGAGGCGTCGATCAGCTTCCGGCAACGCTCCTCGCTGCCCCGCAGCGCCTCCTCCGCGCGCTTGCGCTCGGTGATGTCGCGCACCGCGGCGCACAGCACCTTCTCGCTGCCGGACACGAGGGAGGTGAGCGTGATGTCCGCCCAGAACTCGGAACCGTCGGCCCGCCGATGCACCCACTCGAACTTCCCCGCGCCCCGACCCAAAGCATCACGGATGTGCGCGAGCGCCGCGTCGCGGGACGGGACGCCGCCGGGCTGGAACGGCGGAGAGAGGTCGTGGGGGCTCCGGCCGACGAGCTCCTCTCGGCGCATCCCGAACTGCCCGAGCGTCGCCTCGTTACAATCGGTGAAGATCCCGTCGGCGAGCAGCATGAACGCGTCCGGCGATTTCTCGAAAAGGATCCGAAACTGGCTTTCGGCCTCCTGCGGGCGCGGCTTGTCCATCGACATGGGAGCCCCCGGACGGTTCGTGCGCTACCCGAGAGATCGTCTCATCTCTCCCGTCGGACTACAAGATGGAAAACCGAAGCATCTAGCCGGGCTTGTGCGCGACGTGGATCGCCGCCGCGCCGAGGAGGACGGGCCGATGCCGCACGCCGTGAAAACCGGCCCGGACGAGCACCTCCTCGAGCTCCGCGTCGGAGTAGTACCGCGCCGCCGACTCGGCGAGGTAGGCGTACGCGCCGCGGTTTCCGGCCACGAGCCCGCAGAGCGGCCCGACGACGGCACGCATGTACGTGCGGAAACCGAAGCGCGCGACGGCCGTCCGCGGCTGGCTCGACTCGGCCGCGACGAAGCGACCGCCCGGGCGCAGCACGCGGAGGATCTCGGCGAGGTGCGACTCGGATCGCGCGTTGCGCCACGTCAGGTTCCGCAGCCCGAAGCCGATCCCCACGGCGTCGAACGACCCGTCCGGGAACGGCAGCGAGGCGGCGTCCGCGAGGGCGAACGCGATCCGCGAGGGCGCGCCGCGGGCCCGTGCCTTGAGGACCGCCTCCGCGAGCATCGGCGAAGAGAAGTCGACCGCCGCGATCGAGGCCTCGGCCGGGCACGCGCCAGCGAGCAGCACCGCGAGATCTCCGGTGCCCGTGCACAGATCGAGGACGCGGCGTGGCGCGGCGTCGAGGATCTCCGCGACCGCCAGCCTGCGCCAACGCTGGTCGAGGCCGAGCGTCGCGAGCCGGTTCACCGCGTCGTATCGACGCGGCACCCCGCCGAACATCCGCTGAAGCGGGCTGCGGCGCGCCGTCATGGTCGCGAAGCTAGGGGCGCCGGAGCGAGGTGTCAATCCGCGGACAAAAAAAACCCCGGCTCGGAGAGGCGATCCGAACCGGGGCCGCGGCAGGTCCCGGGAGGGGGACCATGGGCGCTAAGCGCTAAAAGTGATCGAAGTCCAGCTCCGCGGGCTCCTCGTCTTCCCGCTCGGAAAGGACGTCGATGTACAAGTCCTTGGCGAGATCATCGATGCACAGTTGGAACGTGCCGATCTTGCGCCGCTCGATCTGCTCGAACTCACTCCATGTGCGATAGGTTTCTCCGGTGGCCATATCGTCCTCCTGTGCTGCGTTCGGCGAATCACTTTATCCGACGATTTCCTACCTCTGCACACAATGTAGGATAATGTGTTCTCGTCTGTCAAAAAAACTTCCTCGAAATTCCTCGCGTCTCCGCCGCGTTGGGATTCTGAATTTCGAGGGAGCATGAATTGCTTTCAAGCTCGCCTGAAACTTGACAAAGAAATCGTGGACGCTGCGCCACCAAAGCATTATCTTTGATCCAGAGGTCTTTGCGATGAAACCAAATCGGGCCGTCGGTGTGATCGGGTACGGCGGCTACGTCCCCAGGTATCGCCTGGACAGCTCCGAGGTCGGCCGCGTCTGGAAGGGCGACAGCCGCCCGGCCGGTCGATCCTACAAGGCGGTCCCGGGCCCGGACGAGGACACGACCACGATCGCGATCCAGGCCGCGCGCAACGCGATGGCGATGGCGGCGATCGAGCCCGCGCTCCTGCGCGCCGTGTGGTTCGGCAGCGAGTCGAAGCCGTACGCGGTCAAGCCCACGTCCACGATCGTCGCCGACGCGATCGGCGCGCTGCCGTTCGCCAACGCGGCGGACTGGGAGTTCGCGTGCAAGCCCGGCACCGAGGCGATGCAGGCGGCGGTCGGGTTCGTGGGCAGCGGCATGGCCGAGTACGCGATGTGCGGCGGCGCGGACACCGCGCAGGCGAGGCCGGGCGATGTCCTCGAGTACCACACCGGCGCGGGCGGCGCGGCGTTCATCATCGGGCCCGGGGAGGCGTGCCTCGCGCGCTTCGAGGCGTCGACGTCGTTCGTGACGAACACGCCGGACTTCTTCCGCCGGGAGGGCCAGCCGTACCCCTCGCACGGGCAGCGGTTCACCGGCGAGCCGGCGTACTTCCACCACGTGCGCTCGTCGGTCACCGCGCTGCTCGCGGAGATCGGCGCCAGGCCCGGGGACTTCCGCTTCGCGGTGTTCCACCAGCCGAACACGCAGTTCCCGCTCCGGGTCGCCGACGAGCTCGGCTTCACGCGCGCCCAGGTGGAGCCGTTCGTGCTCACGAGCGAGATCGGCAACACCTACTCCGGCGCGGTGCTCATCGCGTTCGCCAAGGCGCTCGACGAGGCGGATGCCGGCGATCGGATCCTGCTCGCCTCGTACGGGTCGGGCGCCGGCTCCGACGCGTTCGCATTCACCGTGACCGACAGGTTGGCGGAGGCGCGCCGCCGCGGCGTCCCCATCGCCGCTTACATCGCCCGCAGGCGCGAGATCGACTACGCGACCTACGCGCGTTACCGCGGCAAGCTGCGGCTCGGCTGAGGGTTGGGCGAGACCATGGCGACGAAGTTGCACATCGAGATCGCGGGGGTCGGGCGGACGCGCGCCGAGGAGAAATGGAACTGGGGGCTCGTCGATCTCGCCGTCAAGGCGGCGGGCTGCGCGCTCGACGAGTCCTCCGGGACCGCGCCGACGGCCGTGGTCGCCGCCAACGCCCTGGGCGCCGCGCTCGGTGACCAGCAGAACCTCGGCGCGTTCGTGAGCTCGCGGCTCGGGCTCGGCGACGTCGAGGCGTACACGGTGTCCACCGACGAGGCGTCCGGCGGATCCGCGCTCCGACTCGCGGCCGCGCTCATCGAGAGCGGCCAGCACGACGCGGTGCTCGCCGTGGGCGCCGAGAAGACCAGCGACACGCTGCCGGACGAGCTCGAGATGATGCGCGCGACCGGGCTCGACGCGGTGCGCGAGGCCGGGTTCGGGTTCGGCCCGCTCGTCGCCTCGGCGCTCGGGATGCGGCGCTACCTCGACGTGCACGGCGTCCCAAGGGAGCTGTTCTACCACCTCGCCGAGACCGCCCACCGGCACGCGGCCACGAACCCGCTCGCCTTCTTCCCGTGGCCGCTCGGCGAGGAGCAGTACCGGCGCTCGCCGGTCGTCGCCGCGCCGCTCACGGTCTGCGACAACGCGCCCTTGTGCGACGGCGCCGCCGCGGTGCTCGTCAGGCGGGCGGGCGCCTCGAGCACCGGGATCAAGCTGCTCGGCTCGTCGTCGGTCTCCGGCACGACGGGGATCGCGGCGGCGATCTCCTCGCTCGAGCTCGGCGCCTCGAAGCGCTCCGCCGCGAACGCCCTCGCCGGCGCCGGCGTACGCCTCGAAGACGTCTCCCTGTTCGAGCTCCACGATTCGAGCGCGTTCCTCGCGGCGCTGTCGATCGAGTCGATCGGGCTCGCCGCGCCCGGGTGCGCGCTTCGCGCCGCGGCGGAGGGCGCGTTCCACCTCGACGGGCGCGCGCCGATGTGGACGTTCGGCGGCCTGAAGGCCCGCGGCAACGCGCCCGGAGCCGCGGGGCTGTACCAGGTCGCGGAGGCCGTGCTGCAGCTGCGCGGCGTCGCGAAGAGGAACCAGGTCCAGGGGGCGCGCACGGCGCTCGTGCAGTGCCTCGGCAGCTTGGGCGCGACGGCAGTGACCCACGTGCTGGGCTAGGCCGAAGGGGGAGGACGATGCAGATCGCGCGCTCGTGGCGACAACAACCGACGAACCTCCGGCTGATCGGCAGCCTGTGCCCGTCGTGCGGCGCGCTCGATTTCCCGGAGCGGATCCGGTGCGCGCGGTGCGGCGCCGGCGGCCTCGAGAACCACCGCTACTCGGGCCGCGGCGAGCTGATCACGTTCTCGCTCGTCTACGAGGCGCCGCGGGGGTTCGCGGATCAGGTGCCGTACCTCGCCGCGCTCGTACGGCTCGAGGAGGGTCCCATGATCGCGACGATGCTCACCGACGTGGATGCGGAGGACGTCGTGGTCGGCATGCCGGTGACCATGGTGACGCGGCGGATCTCGGCGGACGGCGACTCCGGACCCATCATGTACGGCTACAAGTTCGCCCCCGTGAGCGAGGTCGCGCCGTGACCTCGCCGAGCGAGCAGCGGAAGCGCGATCACCTCTCCCTGTGCGCCTCCGGCGAGGTGGCGTTCAAGGACAAGACCACGCTGTTCGAGCAGGTTCACCTCGTGCACCGCGCGCTGCCGGAGCTCGCGGTCGACGACGTCGACCTCTCGACCCGGTTCGGCGTGGTGGAGCTCGCCGCGCCGCTCTGGATCGGCGCGATGACCGGCGGCGCCGCCGGGGCCCGCGAGCTGAACGTCGAGCTCGCGCAGCTCGCCCGGGAGATGCGCATCGGCCTGTGCCTCGGCAGCATGCGCCCGATGCTGGACGATCCCGCCCGAAAGGCCGACTTCGCGGTGCGCGACGCGGCCGGCGGCACGCTCGTGCTGGGCAACATCGGGGCTACGGCGATCGCTGCGCACGGTCCCGCCAAGGTGCTCGACGCCCTCGCCGACATCGGCGCGGACGGGATCGGCGTCCACCTGAACCCGATGATGGAGCTGATCCAGCCGGGCGGCGATCGCGACTTCCGCGGCGCGCTCGACGGCATCGCCGCGCTCGTCGAGGCCGCGGGCGACGATCTCGTCGTGTTCGTCAAGGAGACCGGGTGCGGCCTCGCGTGGCAGGACGGCGAGGCGCTCAAGCGGATCGGCGTGACGCGCGTCGAGACCGCCGGCGCCGGGGGCACGTCATGGGTGGGCGTCGAGGCGTCCCGCGCCTCCGGCCGCGAGGCGCGGCTCGGCAGGGAGCTCTGGGACTGGGGCATCCCGACGGCGGTTTCGACCGCGTGGATGGTCGATCTCGGGCTCGAGGTCGTCGCGTCCGGCGGGGTGCGCACGGGGCTGGATGCGGCCAAGGCGCTCGCGCTCGGCGCATCGCTCGTCGCGATCGCCGCGCCGCTCGTCCAGGCCCGCGCCGAGGGCGGCTTCAACGCGATGCGGGATCTCCTCGGCGACGTCGTCACCGGACTCAGGTACTCCATGCTCGGCTGCGGTGCCGCGAACCTCGCCGCGCTCCGGCACGTCCCCCGCGTGCTCGACGCCGAGCTCGCCTGCTGGATCGAGAGCGGCTGGAACAAGCGATGACCGTCCGGCGCGCCGCGGCCAGGGCGCTCGCCAACGTCGCGCTCGTGAAGTACTTCGGGAAGCGCGATCCCGCGCTCAACCTGCCGGCGGCCGGGAGCCTCTCCGTCGCGCTCGAGCCGCTCGAGACGATCACGTCGATCGAGTTCGACGATCAGCTCGACCGCGACGCCGTCGCGCTCGGCGGATCACCCGCGGATCCCGCGTTCGCGGCCCGCGTCAGCGCGTTCCTCGATCTCGTCCGCGCGCTCGTCGGTTGCACGGCGGCCGCGCGCGTCGCGACGCAGAACGGCTTCCCGACCGGGGCGGGTCTCGCCTCGTCCGCCTCGGGTTTCGCGGCGCTCGCCCTCGCGGCGACCCGCGCGCTCGGCCTCGACCTCGACGGCCCCGCGTTGAGCGCCCTCGCCCGTCGCGGCTCCGGATCGGCCGCGCGCTCGATCCCGGGGGGGTTCGCCGCGTGGGACGCCGGCACGCGCGCTGACGGCGCGGACTCGTTCGCCCGGGAGATCGCGGGCCCGCAGGATCTCGAGCTGAGGATCGTCGTCGGCGTGACCGATCCCGCCCCCAAGGCGCTCGGATCGACCGCGGCGATGGAGCGGACGCGCGCGACGTCGCCCTACTACGCGGCTTGGATCGATGCCGCGCGCGGCGATCTCGTCGACGCTCTCGCCGCGGTCGCGGCCCGTGATCTCGAGCGGCTCGGGGAGATCGCGGAGCGGAGCGCCCTCGCCATGCACGGCGCGGCGCTCGCCGCGAGGCCGGGCATCGCGTTCTGGAACGGCGCGACGATCGACGCGCTGCACTGCGTCCGCGCGCTGCGCACCCGGGGACGCCTCGCCTTCTTCACCTGCGACGCCGGCCCGCAGCCCAAGGCGCTGTGCGCGGCCGCGGACGAGGAGGCCGTCGCCGCAGCGTTCGCCGAGCTCCCGGGGGTGCGGGCGGTGATCCGCTGTCGTCCGGGCGCGGGCGCGGCGACGATCCCATGTCCCTGAGCGCGGCCGAGATAGGTTCGGTCGTGGCGCGCTGGCGCCGCGATCTCACAGGCGCATTCGTCCGCCGGGCGATCTCGCCCGTCGCGGAGGACAGGATCGCGCTCGAGCTCTACGGGGTTTCGGGCGAGGCGTTCGCCGAGATCGTCACCTCCACCGGCGCGTGCCGCCTCTGCCGGATCGCCGCGAAGCCGAAGGCCGCGGAGCGCCCGCACCCTTTCGTGATGCTGCTGCGGCGCGAGGCGGTCGGGCTCCGGATAGAGGACGTGCGCCAGATCGGCGGCGATCGCGTGGTCGCGATCGATCTCGCCGGGGACGCCCGGCGGGGGTCGCTCGTGTGCGAGCTGCTCTCGCGCCACGGGAACCTGTTCTGGATAGGCGAGGGCGGCGCCATCGCGGGATCCTTCCACCCGAACCGCTCGCACCTGCGCACGCTCGTGCCGGGCTCCCCGTACGAGCCGCCGCGGCCGCACCCGGCGGCCACGGAGGCCGTCCAGCGCTTCGCGGACGACGAGAGGCTCGAGGAGTCGATCGCCCTGCATTACGCGCAGCGGGAGGCGCTCGAGTCGGAAGGCGCCGAGCGCAAGCGTCTCGGCGGCGCCGTACGTCGCTTCGCGGCGCGCCTCGAGAAGCTGGCCGGGAAGGTCGCGCGCGACCTCGAGCGGACGGCGGAGGGCAGGCGCCTGCAGGACAGCGCGCACGTGCTCCAGGCGAACCTCGGCCGCGTCCCCAAGGGCGCGTCGTCGGTCTCGCTCGAGGACTTCGAGGGCCGCCCGATCGTCGTGCCGCTCGATCCCGCGCGCTCCGCCGTGGAGAACATGACCCGCCTCTTCGAGAAGGCGAAGCGGTTGAAGGGCGCGACGCCGCGCATCGAGGAGCGCGCGCAGCGGATTGCATGGGAGCTCGAGGCGCTCGCGCGCTTCGCGGAAGAGATCGGGCGCGCCGACGGGCCCGCTCTCGAGGCGGTGCGGGTCGAGATCGCGCGGAGCTTCCCGGCCATCGTCCCCGCCTCCCGGACCGCGCGCAGGAAGGACCCCGAGCGATCGCCGTTCCACGAGCTCGCGATCGCGGCGGGCCGCGTCGCCCGCGTCGGCCGCTCGGCGGCGGACAACGACACGCTGACGCTTCGGTTCGCGCGGCCGGACGACCTCTGGCTGCACGTGCGCGGTGGCGCCGGGAGCCACGTCGTCGTCCCGCTCGGCCGGGGCGAGGAGCCGACGCCGGAAATGCTCGTCGACGCGGCGCACCTCGCGGCGTTCTTCTCGAAGTCCAAGGATCGCGAGGACGTCGAGGTGACCTACACGCGACGCAGGTACGTCCAGAAGCCGAAGGGCGCGCCGCCCGGCAGCGTCCGCCTGCTGCGCGAGAAGACGATCTTCCTGCGCATCGAACCCGACCGCCTCGCGCGGCTGCTGGATCGGGAGCCGGGGTAGGAACGACGAAATGGAGCAAATTGCGGCACCATCGGACGGCGCCTCTTCGAGTTATTGGAAGGAGGCGGGCACATCCGCACAAACGCATTTTGCTTCCGGCAAGTAGACATAAGATCCGATCTGCGACACTCCTACGCCTTCTGGCGTATATCACAGCTCGGAGAACCCGCGCACAAACGTGTTCCACGCGCCGTGTTTCGCGATTTTTCGCGCTCGGGGTAGACGTCACCGTTACCCGTCGCGATTCGTGTCGCGGGGTTCAGCAATCGAAGGCGGGTTCGTCGATCGGTTCGTCGAGCTCGGGCTCGATGAGCTCGGGCAGCTCGAGCTGTTCCGGCGGCGGACGAGCGGGGTGTGCATGCGGCGGCTCAGCCGGCAGGTTGAGATGATCGAGGATTTTCTTGATCACGTCCGGCTGCTCGATCATCGCTATCAACTTCATCCTGCCGCCGCACTCGAGGCACGCCATGACGTCGTAGCCGAAGGTCCGGCGCATCAACTCGGCCCACGTGTAGTTGCGGGGGCGGAACGGCGACGGGTCGGACGATTGCGACGGGTCGGACGCGTCCGGACGCGGATGAACCGCGTCACTACCTTCCTCGGAGTCCGTTCGGCCGTAGGCGACGACGCGGCTGCGCCAGTGCGCGTTCGGCGCGAGCACGCCGTGATAGATGAGCAGGTTGATCTGCGGCCGCGGGATGATCGCCGCGAGTCGCTCCAATAGTTCGAGCGGGTGGAACACGAGCGCGGTCGTGCCGTCCGACCACTTCGTCTTCTGCGTGAGGAGGATGTTGCCGTCCGGCAGCTCGCGCAGGCGGCTCTCGGCAATGGGCGGGCGCAACAAGTAGCGCAGCATGCGTTCGAGGCGATCACGCTCCTCGGGTTTGGCCGGGGCGAACGCGGAGATCGATTCCTTGGGCCGCGCTCAGACAGTCCTCGGCCTTTCCGAGGTCTCCTCCACGGCGGTGAAGATAAAGAAAAAGTCGATAGTGCGCACCGAGCTCGTCGCTTTGTTGTGATGAGCTGGGGTGGGTGCGAGCACCCACCGGGAAACGCCGCGAAGGAGTCCTCTCCAAGGCCTGCGGAACTCGCGCGGTGCCGGGAAATCCGCCGGCGCTCAATCAAAGACTCCCTTCTCGACATCGTGGCCGCGCCATTCACTTGCGCGGCAGCTTGTTGCACGCCGCGGCGGGAACCACGATGCGTGCCGAATCGGGGGAATCAGGAAAGACGCGGATACTCGTAGGTACGCGTCACCGTGAGCGGCGGCGACGCCGGCGGGCGGCGGCGGGCGCCGCCTGGAGCGGTCAACGTCGCCGCAGCGCCTCGACCAGGACCTGGACCTGCTCGAACGCGTGGTTCGGGAACTGGAAACGGATCGTGCCTCGCGTCGTGCGAAGGACGAGGCGGGGGATCCCATACAGGTCCCTCTTGAGTTCGAGGGCCAAGAGGTCGTTCCGCACCAGCTTGAAGCAGTCCTTCCCAACGCTCATCCGATCGAGGCCCTCCTCCGTAAGGCGTCGCTCGCCCGCGCGAACGGCGACTTCGTAGTGGGCCGCGATCGGACTCAACGCCGCCTGGGTCAGGGGATCGTAGGCTCGCGTGGCGCGCATGGCCGGACCGACCGCGAGCAGGTACAGCGCGCCGCTGTCGAGCACCACGGAGTACGTCTTCATCCGGCGGATCAACCCGGCCGAACGAACCACGCGGTCAAATCGAAGCGCGGTCACGACAGCTCACGAGTCCAAGGAGTGCATGGGCCGCATCCACCCTCTCCGCTCTGGCGACTTGACGGACAGTTTCTCCTGCGACGAACCCCAACACCTCCGGAGCTCCATTCTTCACATCACGCACTGTAACACGGCCGGGAAAAGCCGGACCGGGAGGAGTAGCGATCAGTACGCCCGCTCGGGCCAGCCCGCCGCGGCCGCGTACAGGTAGTACGCCTCGAGCACCGCCTCGACGTACCCGGAGTTGATCTCCGTGCAGCTCTGCGTGGTGGAGTAGGAGTTGTACTCACCGATCGCCATCAGCGTGTACTGCTCCTCGGTGCAGCCGGCGAACTCCTCCATCATCCGCTGGCGGTTGGCCGCCACCGCGCGGATCCCGAGCTCGACGTTGATCTCGGGGTTGAAGATCGAGGTCGCCCAGCCGGGCGAGCTCGGCTCGGTCGTCATGTTCGGGTGCCCGTTCGCGAGCCGGCCGAGATCGGCGACCGACCCGCCGCACGCCGGCACGACCTGCATGAGGCCGAAGCAGCGGCACTCCGGCTCGGTCCAGCCCTCCGGGATGCCGCACGGCAGGTTCGGGCAGCCGACGGCGTCGTGCTCGAAGTTCGACTCGATGTCGATGATCGCCTTGAAGATCATCGCGTCGGGCTCGCCGTACTCCTCCGTGAACCTGAGGATCTGGCAGTCGGTACGGTCCACCGGGATCCCGCTCCACTCGATGGTGATCCCCGTGCGCAGCGGATCCGGCTCGCACGGGCGGTTCGCGATCTCGCAGCCGGCCGCCCCCAGGAGCCAGGCGCAGGCGGCGGCGAGCAGCGGCTTTCCCATTCCTGGACGCTCCTCTCAGAAGTGGTACGCCGCCCGGATCGAGAACGGGACGAAGAAGCCGACCTGCACGTGCTTGTCGGGCGTCTCCTCGTTCGTCTTCTCCAGGTTGTTGATCGACGTCACGAACCCGGCCTCGGCGCCGATGCCGAAGCTCCGGGCGATCAGGTACTCCACGCCCAGGAGGACCCCGATGTCGAAGCGGTCCATGTACTCGCGGGCCCGCTCCTCGTAGTACTCGTCGTCGCCGTCGTCGCCGTCGGACTCGTACGAGGCGATGCCGATCACCGGGGTCACGGCGATCCCCGCGTAGAAGAAGGCGGCGCCCGGTCGCGGCGCGCCGATGATGAACCTGGCCCCCACCTCCGGCATGAGCGCCCCGGCCGTGCTCGACGACTCGCGGTCGTCGTCCGCGTACGACTCGCGCGCGATGTCAAGCCCGAGGTCGAGGTACAGGTCGACGACCCCGTTGATGATCGCGCCCAGCTCGAGCTCCGGGACGAGATCGGTCTCGTCGGAGACGATCGCCTGGTGGATCGACAGCCCCGCGCCGGCGTGGAACCCCGTGTCGATAGGCGTTTCCACCTGCTCCTCGGCCGCGGCGGGCCGCGCCACGAGCGCCAGGGCGAACAGGGCCGGCGCGAACAGGACCAGCGCAATCCGGATCGATATTCTCATGATCGTCACCCCCTCACCGCAGGCGCCGATTCTAGCACGGCCGTGCGGCCGGTGCAGGACCCCTTCACCATGTGCGGGACGAACGCCTGGATCTGCGAAGCGGGACTACTTCCCGGCCTTCTGCCTCTGCTTCTCGGCCTTGGCCGCGGCGATCTGCGCGGCGAGCGACTCGATCGCGGCGTTCTCACCCTCGCGGCTCTTCGCCATCTTGATGTGCAACTCGGCTTGCATGAGATTGCCCTGCTTCATCGCGTCGCGCGCCTTGATGAAGAACTGCCGCCCGTCGCGGGACTGGATGGTCTCCTCCGGCGATCTCGGCACCGCGGTCCGCCGGTCCTCGAAGGTGAGCCGGAGCTTCCCGGCGGCGACGCACGCCTCGTACTGCTTGCGCTGCTCGTGATCGCACAGCACGCGGTAGGCCTCGTTCAGCCGCTTGAAGATGTCGTAGATCGCCTGCGCGATCCGCGGGTCCGCGTCGCGGTTGCGATCCGGATGGAACTTGTTCGCGATGGCGAAGAACGCCTTCTTCACCTCGGGGATGCGCGCGTTCCTGTCGACGCCGAGCAGCCGGTAGTAGTCGAGCCTGTCGAGCACCTCGTGGATCTTGATGACGTAGTCGTCGAAAGCCGGATCTCGCATCGTCGTCACGACTTGGCGTACTTCGCCACGAGATCGGCCACCTGGTTCTCGCTCAGGCCGCCGGTCAGGTGGATCTCGGTCCGCTGGGCCTCTCCGGTCTCCTCGTTCCGGGCGGAGACGCGGAGGATGCCGTCGGTGTCTATCTCGAAGGTCACGCGGATCTTGACCTCGCCGCGCGTGGTCGCGCGAATCCCCGCGAGCACGACGTTGCCGAGCTTCGCGTTCTCCTCCACGCGCCGCGACTCGCCCTGGTACACGTCGATGAGCACCTCGGTCTGGTTCTCGGTCGACGTGGAGAACAGCCGCGACTGCTCGATCGGGATCGGCGCGTTGCGCTCGATGATCCTGTCGCAGTAGCCCCCGGCCGTGGCGACGCCGAGCGCGCGCGGGGTCACGTCGAGCAGCAGCGTCGACACCGCACCCTTGGAGGACGGCACGGCGTAGGATCGCCGGTCCTCGTCCGCAGGCAGCGCGACAGGCTCCCTCTCGCCGGCGATGGTGTCCAGCTCGCGCGGCGGCGGCTCGATCCGCGGGGGCTCGAGCTCCGGGGGCCCCAGGTCCGGCATCGCGCCTTCGAACACCGCCTCGGGCGCGGGCCCGCGCGAGTCCTCGCGGAACGGCGGGGGCTTCTTCGGCGCCGGGAGATCGAAGTCGAGCGAGCCGAAATCGTCGAACTCCTCGGCCTTGAGGGCAGGCAGATCGCCGAACGGCTCGTCGACCTCCGCCGCCTCGGTCGCGCGCGGCGGTGGCGGCGGCGGCTTCGGCAGGCCCAACACCGTGCGCTGCGTCGACTCGGGCTTGTTCTCCGGAAACGCCGCGTACGGTCTCGGGAGCGGCGCCGGCTTCTGCGCGGCCTGCTGTGCCGGCGTGCGCGGCGGGAGCTGCTGGGCCTTCAGGGTGATGGGCGCGATCGGCTCGCCTGCGCCCCCGCCCGCCCTCTTCTTCATCACGACGTCTGCCGGGAGCTCCTCGCCCGTGAGCGAGAACGCGTGGATCGCCGCGCCGATCGCGACGACCTCGTCCGGGTTGATGTCGGTGAGCGGCCGCTGGCCGAAGAACTCCTCGACGCGCCGGCGCACGAGCGGCACCCGTGTCGATCCGCCGACGAGGATCACGTTGTCGAGCGCCGAGCGATCCAGCTTCGCCAGCTTGAGCGCCTCCTCGCACGTCTTGAGGCTCCGCTCCACGAGCGGCGCGACGAGCCCCTCGAGCCGGGCGCGCGTCAGCGAGAACTGGAAGTCGATCCCCCGGCCGCCCGGACCGAACGCGATCTCCCGGAGCGTGGCCTGGACCTCGTCGAGCGACGAGAGCTGGCACTTGACGCGCTCGGCGACGGTGCGCACGCGCTGGAACGCGACCTGCTCCTCGGAGAGATCGTACCTGTGGTCGCGCAGGAACTGCCCGCGCATCTCCTCGACTATCGTGGCGTCGAAGTCGTCGCCGCCGAGGAACGTGTCGCCGGCCGTGGAGAGCACCTCGTACACCTCGTCCTGCAGCTCGATGATCGTGATGTCGAAGGTGCCCCCGCCGAAGTCGTACACCGCGATGCGCTCCGCCTTGCTGCCGCCGAGCCCGTAGGCGAGCGCGGCGGCGGTCGGCTCGTTCAGTATCCGCAGGACGTTGAAGCCCGCGATCCGGCCGGCCACCTTCGTGGACGAGCGCTGGACGTCGTTGAAGTTCGCGGGCACGGTGATGACGGCGTCGCTGATCTCGCGGTCGAGCACCTCGCAGGTCATCTCGCGCAGGTGCCGGAGCATCATCGCGGAGATCTCCGGCAGGCTGACCTCGCGCCCGCTCGTGGGGCGGACGACCGGCACGCCGCCGGGTCCCTCCCCCACCTCGTACGGGAGATCCCGCACGACGGCCTGGATCTGCGGCGAGTTGAGATCGCGCCCGATCAGCCGCTTGAACGAGTAGACGGTGTTGGGCGGATCGACGATCTGCCGCGCCTTCGCCTCGTGCCCCGCGACCACCTCGCCGTTCGTCAGGAACGAGATCACGGACGGCTGGATCGGCTTGCCGTCCAGGTCCTCGACCACGTGCGCGTGGCCGCCCTGCACGACCGCAACGCACGAGTTCGTGGTCCCGAGATCGATGCCGACGGCGAGTCCCATGTCCCCTCCCGCTAGGCGTCCGCGCCTTCGTCCTCGCCGGACGGGGGCATGATCGTCGTCGGTGGCGGCTCCTCGACGTCGGCTGACGCGGACTCCTTGTCCGCGAGCCTCTCCACCGCGACGACGCGCTCGTGCTCGCCGAGCCGGATGAGCCGCACGCCCATCGTGTTGCGCCCCACCGTCGGGATCGTCGCGGCCGCGAGGCGGATCAGCTTGCCGCCGTCGGTGATCAGCATCAGGTGGTCCTCGTCGGCCACGCGCCGGATGTCGACGACCTTGCCGTTGCGCTCGTTCGCCTTCATGGTGAGGAGGCCGCGCCCGCCGCGGTTCTGCGGACGGTACTCGGAGAGGGCGGTGCGCTTGCCGAAGCCGCGCTCGCTCACCGTGAGCAGCGAGTCCTCCGCCCCTGCCGGCGCCACCGCGAGGCTCACGACCGCGTCGTCCCCGCCCTCCTCGCGCCGCACCTCGATGCCGCGCACGCCCCGGCTCTGGCGGCCCATGGGACGCACCTGGGCGCCGTCGAAGCGGATCGACTGTCCCTCGCGCGTGCCGAGGATGACGTGATCCTCGTCGCCCACCTCCTCGGCGCCGATGAGGGCGTCGCCCTCGTCGATCACCACGCCGATGATGCCCGACGCCCGGATCTGCGAGTACGCCATGAGATCGGTCTTCTTGATGTAGCCGGCGCGCGTGGCGGTCAGCACGAAGCGGTTCTCGGAGAACGCGTCGACCGGCAGCACGGCCGCCACCTTCTCCCCCGGCTCCATGCCGACGAAGTTGACGATCGCCTTGCCCTTCGCCGTGCGCCCGCCGAGCGGCACCTGGTAGACCTTCTTGAGGTACGCCTTCCCGCGATCCGAGAAGAACAGCACGTGCGCGTGGGTCGAGGCGACGAACAGCTTCGCGACGAAGTCGTCGTTGCTCGTCTCCATGCCGGTGAGCCCCTTGCCGCCGCGGTGCTGCGCGCGGTACTCGGCGACCGGCGTCCGCTTGATGTAGCCGAGGCTGGACACGGTCACGGCCATGTCCTCCACCGCGATGAGGTCCTCGATCTCGAGATCGGTGTCGTCGTCGACGATCTCCGTGCGCCGCGGCGTGACGTAGGAGGCCTTCAGCCGCTCGAGCTCCTCGACGAGGAGGTTGACGAGCAGCACGCGGTCCGCGAGCAGGGCCGCGAGCCGCGCGATCTCGATCTCGAGCGCCGCGATCTCGGCGAGGATCTTGTCGCGCTCGAGCCCGGTGAGGCGCTGGAGCCGCATGGAGAGGATCTCCCGCGCCTGGATCTCGGTCAGGGCGAAGCGGCCCACGAGCCCGGCGCGCGCCTCGTCCGGATCGGCGGAGCCCCGGATGAGCGCCACGACCTCGTCGATGTGGTCGAGCGCGATCTTGAGGCCCTCGAGGATGTGCAGCCGCGCCCTGGCCTTGTCGATCTCGAACCCGCACCGCCGCCGCACGACCTGCTCCCGGAAGTCGAGGAACGCCTGGAGGAGGCTCTTGAGCGTGAACACCCTCGGGCGTCCGTCCAGGATCGCGAGGTTGATGACGCCGAACGACGACTGGAGCGGCGTCATCTTGTACAGCTGGTTGAGCACGACCTGCGCGACGGCCTCGCGCTTCAGCTCGATGACGACGCGCATGCCGGAGCGGTCCGACTCGTCGCGCAGCCCCGCGATCCCCTCGATCCGCTTGTCCTTGACGAGCTCCGCGATCTTCTCGATGAGCCGCGCCTTGTTCACCTGGTACGGCAGCTCGACGACGGCGATGCGCTCCCGATCGCCGTTCTCCTCGATCTCGGACTTCGCGCGGACCGTGATGACGCCGCGGCCCGTCGTGTACGCCTGGTAGATGCCGGCGCGGCCGCAGATCGTCCCGCCGGTCGGGAAGTCGGGGCCGGGCACGCAGGCGAGGAGCGCCTCGAACCCGACGTCCGGGTCGCGCGCGAGCAGGATGGTGGCGTCGATCACCTCGCCGAGGTTGTGGGGCGGCATGTTGGTCGCCATGCCGACCGCGATGCCGCCGGAGCCGTTGACGAGCAGGTTCGGGAACGCGGCCGGCAGCACCACGGGCTCGGACAGCGAGCCGTCGTAGTTGTCGGCGAAGTCGACGGTCGCCTTGTCGATGTCGCCGAGCAGCTCGGTTGAGAGGCGCGCCATGCGCACCTCGGTGTACCGCATCGCGGCCGGCGGATCGCCGTCCACCGAGCCGAAGTTGCCCTGGCCGTCGACCAGCATGTCGCGCATGGAGAAGTCCTGGGCCATGCGCACGAGGGCGTCGTAGACCGCCGAGTCGCCGTGCGGGTGGTACTTGCCGATGACGTCGCCGACCACGCGCGCGGACTTCTTGTAGGAGCTGTTCCAGGTGTTCTTCAGCTCGTGCATCGCGTAGAGGATGCGGCGGTGCACCGGCTTGAGGCCGTCCCGGACGTCGGGAAGCGCTCGGCCCACGATCACGCTCATCGCGTAATCGAGATACGAGTGCTTCATCTCGCTTTCGATATTGATAGGAAGGATTCCGTCTTGACGATTGACGTTTTCGAAATTCAATGTCATTAAATGGCCCCGAAAAAAAACCTGACAAAAGATACTGGTTCACGCTCGGAAGTCAACCGTTAACTCATCGAAACCTATGTCGCTTTGTCGCTTTCTCGACCGCAAGGCACCCCCCGCCAAAGACACGGTGTCGGACAGTCGAAAGGCAACTCGATTGACCACTAACGCCAACGTGGTTGTCACCCGGTCGTCACCCGTCTCCGGACTTGAAAAAAAACTAAGTGATTTCAACACGCCCGCCGCGTCGCTCGACCGGCACGGGTCTTGAATGGTACTGTTACGGAGCAGTGGAGGTGAACCCATGTCTTCGTCCCTCGAAGGAGCGAAAACCTTGCTCGCCGTCGCGGCGCTGGCGGCGTCGCTCGCGATCGCGACCGGTTGCAACAGCACCCCGACCGTGCCGGTTCCCCCGCCCGAGTTCTGCGGCTTGACGCCTCCGAACGCGGACGGGATCGTCGTCGCGAGCTGCGAGGCGGGCCAGACCGCCCGCAACATCGCCCTGGTCTTCAACGACGAACAGGGACGCGGCGTGATGCAGGAGACGGAGGCCGACGGCACGTTCTCGGTCGAGATCGCGGCCGCCGTCGGCGACCCGATCATCTTCCAGATCATGTACGACGACCGCCTGTCCGCCGAGGTGTATCTGGAAGTCCCCGCCGAGTGACCTGCTGCTATACTCCCCGGATGCACCTCGACGACCAGGCGTTCCTCGCCGTGAACCGGGCCCTCTCCGGCGACGCGGCGGCCGCGTTCTTCTTTGCCGTCTCGTGGCTGGGGAACGGCGCGGTGCTCGCGGCGATCATCGTGCCGCTGCTGTTCGCCTTTTCGCGCGGCACCCTGAGGCGCCACCTCGTGCCCCTGGTGCTCGCGACCGCGGTCGGCGGGCTCGCCGTGCTCGCCATCAAGATCGCGTGCGCGAGGCCGCGGCCGCCTTTGCACTTCGCGGCGATCGGCGTGGCGGTGAGCGCGCCCGACGGCGTGCCGCCCGACAGCTCGTTCCCGTCCGGCCACGCGCAGACCGCGTTCGCCGCGGCCGTGTACCTCGCCCTGCTCTTCCCGCGCGGCGCGGCGCTGTTCCTGGCCCTCGCGGCGCTCGTCGGGCTGTCGCGCGTCGCGCTCGGCGTGCACTACCCGTCGGACGTGCTCGCGGGCGCGGCCCTCGGCTCCGCGCTCTCGATCGCCGCCTTCCTGATCGCGAAGCGGATGGAAAGGCAGCGTGCTTCACCGGGATAGCGGCGGATCACATGGTCTCGAGCGGGACGCCCGCGGCCCGGGCGAGGAGCTTCATCCTCTTGTCGAACGTGGCGAGCCGAGCGCCGGCGCTTTGGGCGAGGGCGACGTAGATGCAGTCGTAGACCGGGTGATCGTGCGCCACGGCGAGCGCCCACGCCGACTCGACGAGCGCGTCCTCCGGCTCGACGTGCGCGAAGAACCTCGCGAGGCTCGCCGCGACGAGGCTCCCCTGCTCCTCGGTGACCTGCCCGGCGCGCAGCTTCTTCCACATCACGTTCTGCACCTCGGCGAGGAGGAGGCTCGGCGCGATCAGATCGTGCCCGGCGAGCAGCAGGCGGCGCGCGGCGCGGGCGCTCGGGCCACCCTCGTCCACGAACCACTGGACAGCGACGCTGGCGTCGACCACGACCGTCATCGGTCCCGATCCTCGCGCACCATCGCCGTGGAGTCCCACTGATCGACGTCCGGTGTCAGCTCGCGCACTCGATCCGCGAGCGCCACGAGGTCCTCGGTCCTGGGTCGCGCGGCCGATCGGAGGATCTCGCGCAGCTCCTGCTCTAGGGAGATCCCCTTGAGGTGCGCCCGCGCCTTGAGCACCCGGACCACCTCTTCCTCGATGTTGCGCACGATCACCTGGGCCATTCTTCCCTCCTCACAGTCTGCTATCAATAATGATAGCATCCGTTCGCCCCGCCCGCCACCGCCGAACCGATTTGTCGCGCGCCGGCGGCCGGGATACGCTCGCGGCATGAGGATCTCCGCCGCAGCCCTCGCCCTCGCGCTCGGCGCGTGCTCGTCGGGGGAGACCGCTCAGACCGAGAAGCCCGCCGCGGCGGAGGCGCCGCGCGCGGAGGGGGACGGCGCGGCGAAGCTCGTGATCCTCGGCTCGGGCACGCCGATCCCGGAGCCGGATCGCTCGGGGCCCGCGGTCGCGATCGTCGCCGGCGGCAGGGCGTACCTCGTCGACTTCGGGCCGGGCGTCGTGCGCCGCGCCGAGGCCGCGTACCGCAAGGGGATCGAGGCGCTCGACGTGCGCCGGATGACGATCGCCTTCGCGACGCACCTCCACTCGGACCACACGTCCGGCTACGCGGATCTGATCCTGACGCCGTCCGTGGTGGGCCGGCACGAGAAGCTGCGCGTCTTCGGGCCGGTCGGCATCCGGGCGATGACCGAGCACCTGCTCGCGGCGTACGCCGCGGATCTCGACCTGCGACGCGCGACCGGCGACGACATGCGCGGCTACGAGGTGGACGCGACCGAGATCCCGCCGCCCGCCGGCCTCGTCGCGGTCTACCGAGACGAAAACGTGACGGTCCGCGCGTTCCGCGCGTCGCACGGCGGCGATCCGGGCGCGCTCGGGTACCGCCTCGACGCGGGCGGCCGATCGTTCGTCGTCTCGGGCGACACCGCGCCGTCGCGCGCGACGGTCGACGCCTGCGCCGGGTGCGACGTGCTGCTCCACGAGGTGTACTGCGCGAGGGGGCTCGCGTCCGGGCCGCCGTCGCTGCAGGAGTACCACCGCGGCCACCACACGTCCGCGGTACAGCTCGGCGAGCTCGCGGCCGCAGCCGCGCCGAAGCTGCTCGTCGGGTACCACGTGCTCTCGTTCGGGTGCCAGGCCGCCGAGATCGAGGCCGAGATCGCGTCGCGCTTCAAGGGTCCCGCGGTTCTCGCGGCGGACCTGGATGTGCTATAGGGCCGGGATGCGCCGTCGCCGCATCGCGATGATTTTGGTGGCGGCCGCAGCGCTCGCGGGCTGCGGCGAGGCGAGCGGGCCCAACCCCGCCGGCAAGCCCTCGGCCGCGCGGGGCCCCGACGGGGGCACGCCCGCGACCGACGCCGGTTCGATCGCCGACGGCGGCATCCCGGCTCCCGAGCCCGGCGCCACGTCGGGCCCGACCGGGGAGGTCTCCACGAAGATCGTGAACGTCGTGGACACCGCGCGCCCGCCACGCGTGATCCACGTGGAGCCCGCCGTCGAGCGCCCGTCGTTCCCGCCGCCGGCCGCCGGGCAGGCGATCGCGGTCCCGGCCGGCACGCTCCTGCGCGGGTCGGCGCCGCAGGACGTCCTGCGGGACCAGTTCGCCGAGAACGACCTCGTGCCCACGGAGATCGCGGCGTTCGAGATCGACGCGCTGCCCTACCCCAACGACCCGGCGCGGCCTTTCCTGACCGGCGTCGCGCGGGCCGAGGCTGAGGCGCTGTGCGCCGAGCAGGGGAAGCGGCTGTGCACCGAGGTCGAGTGGGAGTGGGCGTGCCGCGGCGCGGACAACCGGCGCTACCCGACCGGGAACGCGTACGATCCGTCCGACTACCCGGAGGAGGATCCGGTCGAGCCGCCGTCGCCGTCGGGCGCGTTCGCCTTCGGCCGCCTCCTCGAGTGGACGCGAAGCGCGTGGGGGGAGGACCCGGATCAGGTCGAGCGGGCGGCCGTCCGCGGCTTCGCGCCGGATCAGCTGACCGCCGGGAGAAACACCTCCGCCGAGAACGGGCGGCGCTGCGCCAAGCGGTGGCCGCGCCAGCCGATGGACGCCTCCCCCGCGCTCGGCTTCCGCTGCTGCCGGGGCGACGTCAACGCGGCGGCGTGCACGATCGAGCGGCCGCGGCCGCCGTTCAGCCTGTACGCGAACATGAAGCCCGACAAGTTCGCGCGGATCATCCGCTCCGTCCCGGAGCTCGCGATGGCGCACGACGACCCGCGCATGTTCAGCGACGGCGACGTCCGGGCCGTGCTCGCGCGGCGCGGGAACGATCGCGAGGGGCTCGCCGAGAAGGGGCTGCGGTTCCGCTGGAAGCCGGTGCGCTGGATCCCGCGCCAGGGGATGGAGCTCTGGGTCGCGGTCGGGCGCTCGAAGCGGCACGCGTTCGTCGTCGCGCTCCACGAGACCGTGGACAACGAGGAGTACGTCCACGCGTCGAGCCTCATCCTCTGGGATCAGCCGCTGCCGCTCGCGCTCGCGTTCCGCGAGGGCACGCGCGGCGAGCTCTATTGGGCCCCGTGCTGGGGCTGCCGCGACGGCGGCACCGTCGAGTTCGACGACGACACCAACCAGGTGATCATCACGCACAGGTGGTGAGGGCAGGACTGCTTCACTCCAAAAGAAAGGTCGAACATATAGAGCTGCACGTAGGTAGCGTAGCTTTACCTGCCTTACTTGTCCCGCAACCGAGACTCCAAGTCTCTCGGAGCGAAGAAAACGAGCGCGCGTCCTGCCTTGTTTTGCTCGAGCAAGCCCATTCGGGCGAGGCGTAGAAGGTCCGTCCTAGCGGTTTGGTACACGACGCCTTGGCGCGCGCCGTGACCCGCTATGTTGTACGCGAAGCCGGGGTGCCTGAGGGCGTGCGCAACAAGAGCCTGTTGACGGTGGTTCAACTCCGGGAACTTCTGCAAAGCATCGAGACAAGCTCTGGCTTCAGAAGACTTCCGCGCGACGTAGTCGTGAAGCTCTCTCAGGGCTCGCCGAATGATTTGGGCCTGGTGGATGAGGAAATAGGTCAAGTCGTTCTGGTCCGATTCGGTGTAAAGGAAAGCAGTAGCGTACTTGACAGGGGCCTTGCGTAGGAACTGAGAGATCGAGATGAACTCGAACAGCCAGTAGTTTGAACGTAGCATTTGCCAATAGAACAACGCCCGCGCCGTTCTGCCGTTGCCGTCCACGAACGGATGGTCATACGCGAGCCAGAAGTGCAGGACGATTCCGCGGACGACGGGGTGTATGAATCCCGTCGGCGTTTCGCCGTTTGCGAAGTTGCACATCGCTTCCATGCGAGCTGGCAACCCTCTGGCAGGCGGCGGCTCGTGAAACACGGTACCGTCTACGTCCGAAACGTTGATGTCCTCATCCGGTCGCCTGAAGCGCCCCCCTCCGTCGGGAATCTCGATCGCGCCGTCCGATAGCTCTCTGTGAATCTGAAACACGATCTCTTTTGTGAGGGATTGATTCTTCAACTGTAAAATATGATTCATCGTCGAGTAGTTGTTGGCGATCATGCGCTCGCTGCGGTCGCGTGGCTTCCTTCCTTCCACCAACATTTTTTTTGCGACCTCGCGTGTCGTCACCGCGCCTTCCAGTTGGCTCGACGTGATCGCTTCCTCCACCAGGGAACGCACCAAGTAGCGTTCTCGCTGCTCGGGGTTCGTCACTTGTTCCGGGATTTCGACGAACGTCCCGCCTCCGCGGTCGATCTGGTGCAGGAGGTCGGTTACCAGATCCGGTACGGAAAAATGGAAATGGTTACCCCTCACGTCCTTGAGCGGGACGATCCGGCTACCGGTCTTCCGTTTTATCTTCAACCCGAGCCACCACTCCTCGCGAGTCAGGTTTCTTGGGGGGGGGCGGTGGCGCAACTCGTCCCAATGCAGATAGCGCCCGTCATCCGTGGAGCTGAAAACCTTCCGATAGACCTCGAGCACCCTCTGCGGGTCCCGCAAGTCTGCCATCAGTTTTTCGAATGATGGTGGTGTGTTAGGCATCCGCATGGCGAAATACTAACAAACTACTAATTTGCTTTCAATTAGTAGTTTGTTGGCGGCCTGCGTCGGGCGCCGCGCCGGGCGCTCTCCCGCAGCCTCGTTGACATCCTCGCGCGAAGCGGCGATGAAGCGGTGAGATCATCGAACGAGGAGATGCCCCCATGGAGATCCGAACCGCAAAGAGAGTCCAGTCGCTGCCCGTCTACGCGTTCGCCGCGGTCAAGGACAAGGTCGCCGAGCTGAAGGCGAAGGGGATCCAGCCCATCGACTTCGGGGTCGGCGATCCGGCGATCCCGACGCCCGCGCTCATCCGCGAGGCGATGAAGAAGGCCGCCGACGCGCGCGCGGCGTCCGGCTACCCGAGCTACATCGGCGCGCCGGAGTTCCGGCGGGCGGTCGCGCAGTGGAGCAAGCAGCGGTTCGGAATCGATCTCGACCCCGACAAGCACGTGAGCTCCACGATCGGCTCGAAGGAGGGGATCTTCAACTTCCACGAGGCGTTCGTCGATCCGGGCGATCTCGTGCTCGTGCCGTCGCCGGGATACCCGCCGTACTCGCGCGGCACGTGGTTCGCCGAGGGCCGGACCTGGTTCTACCCGCTCGTCGAGGAAAACGGCTTCCTGCCCGACTTCGCAGCCATCCCGAAGGACGTCGCGCGCGCCGCGAAGCTCATCTGGATCAACTACCCGAACTCTCCCGCCGGCGTGTGCCCCGGCCTCGACTTCTACGAGCGCGCGTACTCCTTCGCGCGCGAGAACGACATCATCCTCGCCTCGGACGAGGCGTACAGCGAGTACTTCTACGGCCCGAAGCCGCCCCCCACGGCGCTCGAGGTCGGCATGGACGGCGTCGTCGTCTTCAACTCCCTGTCCAAGCGATCGGCGATGACCGGTTACCGCGTGGGCTGGATCGCGGGCGATCCGCGCATCGTCGAGGCGTTCCGTAAGATGAAGACGAACGTCGACTCCGGCACGCCGACCTTCGTGCAGGACGCGGCCGTCGCGGCGTTCGGCGACGAGGCGCACGTCGCGGCGATGCGGGAGGAGTACCGGCTGAAGCTCGAGATCATCGTGGCGGCGTTCACCGCGGCCGGCCTGCCCTCGCGCGTTCCCGAGGGGACGCTCTACCTCTGGCAGCGCGTCCCGCCCGGGATGACCTCGCTCGAGTTCGCGTCCGTCCTGATGCGGCCCGAGATCGCGGTGGTCGCCACGCCGGGCAGCGCGATCGCCGAGACCGTCGCGGACGGCTCGAACCCGGGCGAAGGGTACGTCCGGCTCGCGCTCGTGCCCACGGTCGAGGACGTGCGGCGCGCCGCGGAACGGATCGCCGGGCTGAGGCTGTAGCCCCGACATGAGGAGAACGCTGGCCTTTTCCGTCTTTTTTTCATAAATGTGGCACATCGATGGTGATCATCACGGCGAACGGCTGCGTTCGCCGAACGCGGCCAAAGGGCCGAGGAGGTGCGAAATGAAGATGAGAGCGCAGATGCTGCTGATCGCCCTGGCGACGGCCGTGCTCGCGGCGCTCGGCGCGATCCAGTGCGGGGACGACTCGTCGGGAGGCGGGACGGACACGGATTCCGACACCGACACGGACGCGGATTCCGACACCGACACGGACTCCGACACCGACACCGACTCCGACACCGACACCGACACGGACTCCGACACCGATACCAACACTGACACGGACACGGACGATTTCGACATGACGATCGATCTCGACTGCGACGACCCGGTGCCCGGGCCGACGGCGGAAGACACGTGCGATCTGCCGGACTCGGACTGCACGGACGCGGTCTGCTCCGAG